>CAZAJH010000064.1:0-8794 GCA_964485385.1 uncultured Flavobacterium sp. | reverse complement strand
AAATGTAAAATTACTTTTGGTCGGCGATGGCGATTTGAAAACCGAAGCGGAAACATTGGTAGGCGAATTACAATTGCACAACAGAGTACAATTTTTGGGCGTTCGTACCGATGTTTTGGCTTTACTCAAAACAGCAGATGTTATTGTATTATCCTCCAAACATGAAGGTCTGTCATTGTCGTGTATCGAAGGAATGGCCTCTGGAAAACCTTTTGTGGCATCGGATGTTCCTGGGTTGAATGATGTGGTTGCAAATGCGGGTATTCTATTCCCATTAGGGGATGAAAAAGCACTAGCTGCTACGATTTCAAAATTGCTTTCGGATACTAATTACTACCAGCAAACCGTAATCAGTTGCCAGCACAAAGCCAATGCATTTGATATTTATAAAATGGTAGATTCGTATATCGATCTCTATCGCAATTTGTAAGATATGACCAAGAATAAACTCATCAGAATCACTACTGTACCGCTTTCGCTAGACAAACTCTTGGAAGGTCAATTGCGGTTTATGAGTGAATATTATGAGGTTATTGCCGTTTCATCCGAAAAAGAATACTTAGAAAAAATTGGCGAAAAAGAAAATGTAGCCACGCATCACATCGAAATGACGCGCAAAATTACGCCAATTCAAGACCTGATTTCGGTTGTCAAAATGTACTTTTTTCTCAAAAAATCCAAACCTTTTATTGTACATACTCACACGCCTAAGGCGGGAATTGTAGGCATGCTGGCTGCCAAACTAGCTGGTGTTCCCAATCGTTTGCACACCGTGGCAGGTTTACCATTGTTGGAAGCATCGGGAATCAAACGCAAACTACTCGATTTTGTCGAAAAATTAACCTATGCAAGTGCTACCAAAGTATATCCAAATTCGAATGCCTTGCGCCACATCATTCAACAAAACAACTATTGTGAGGATTCAAAATTAAAAGTCATTGGCAACGGAAGTTCCAACGGTATCAATACTTCTTATTTCAATACAAATCAGTTTTCTCAACAGCAAAACGATGCATTGAAAAGTAAATTAGGCATTACAACTGCTGATTTTGTTTTCATTTTCGTCGGAAGAATCGTCGCAGACAAAGGCATCAACGAGTTGGTAGCGGCTTTTTCATCATTGCAAAAAGAAGATTCAAAACTAAAATTACTATTAGTCGGCCCGTTTGAAGAAGAATTGAATCCATTGCTACCCGAAACCATGAACAAAATTCAAACCAATCCAAACATTATTTCAGTGGGTTACCAAAATGATGTTCGACCGTATTTTGCGGTTTCCAATGCCTTGGTTTTTCCAAGTTATCGCGAGGGTTTTCCCAATGTAGTCATGCAAGCTGGAGCGATGGGTTTGCCTAGTATTGTGACGGATATCAACGGTTGTAATGAAATTATCATTGAAGGAAAAAACGGTATTATTATCCCTGTAAAAGATCAACAAGCACTCCAAAATGCGATGCAAGAATTTATTCACAACCCAGATAAGGTACATCAATTTGCAACCGAAGCACGACCTTTGATTGTTTCCCGATACGAACAAAAAGTGGTTTGGGAAGCGATTTTAAAAGAATATCGTACCTTTACCACCTAATTATAAACCATGTACAAGCTAGTCATCAAACCGTTTTTTGATTGTCTTTCTGCCGCCATCGGATTGGTATTGCTTTCGCCATTGTTTATTTTAGTGACACTTTTTTTAGCTTTCGCCAACAACGGGAAACCCTTTTTCTTTCAGTTACGTCCGGGTAAAAACGGTAAAATTTTTAAAATAGTGAAGTTCAAAACCATGAACGACAAGAAAGATAGCAACGGAAAATTGCTGCCCGATGCCGAGCGATTGACTCCAATTGGTGCATTTGTACGCCGTACGTCGCTCGATGAAATTCCACAATTGATAAATGTGGTGAAAGGCGACATGAGTATCATTGGTCCACGACCTTTACTTACCCACTATTTGCATTTGTACAATGATTTTCAAAACCGTCGTCATGAGGTCAAACCGGGAATTACGGGTTGGGCACAAGTCAACGGTAGAAATGCCATTTCATGGGATCAAAAATTTACCTATGATGTTTGGTATGTCGACAACATTTCGTTTACTTTGGATGTGAAAATTCTTTTAAAAACCATAATAAAAGTGATTAAAAGTGATGGTATAAACGCGGCTGATGCAGCCACAATAGAACCTTTCGATGGCAACTAACGTGATATTATATGGGGCAAGCGGACATTGCAAGGTGATAATTGATAACCTCGAAAGAGCCCAAATTACGATTAAGAATATAGTCGATGACAATCCAAATACAACCAGTATTTTGGGACGTTCGGTAGTTCACTCCAGTCAAATTTCCTTACAAGAAACCGACGAAGTGATTTTGTCTATAGGTAACAATAAAGTGCGAAAAAACCTTTCCGCTTCATTAAAAGCTACATTCGTAAAAGCCATTCACCCCTCTGCTATCATTTCGCACTATGCCTCACTAGACGAGGGAACCGTGGTTATGGCTGGTGCCATTATCAATCCCGATGCGAAAATCGGAAAACATTGCATCATCAATACCGCTGCCGTTGTTGAACACGATTGTCGCATACACGACTTTGCTCACATTTCACCCAACGCATCGTTGGCTGGTGGTGTAACGGTTGGCGAAGGTTCTCAAGTCGGAATTGGCGCTTCCGTTATACAAGGCGTTTCTATCGGAAAATGGTGTGTCATTGGAGCAGGAGCGGTGGTAATCAAAGACATTCCCGACCACAGCATTGTAGTGGGAAATCCGGGTCGAATCATAAAAACAAATTAACATGAGTACTTCTAAAATTTGGCTTTCCTCGCCACACATGGGCGGCAACGAACTGAAATACGTACACGAGGCTTTTGCTACCAATTGGGTGGCGCCTTTGGGTCCGAATGTTTCGGGTTTTGAACAAGATTTAGAAAATTACTTAGGACAAAATTGCAATGTAGCCGCACTTTCTTCAGGGACAGCCGCCTTGCATTTAGCCTTAGTTTTACTTGGCGTACAGCAAAACGATGAAGTCATTTGCCAAAGTATGACATTTTCGGCTTCGGCCAATCCCATCGTCTATCAAGGCGCAACGCCTGTTTTTATTGATAGCGAACCCGAAACGTGGAACATGTGTCCAGTAGCGCTAGAGGAAGCCATTCAAGATCGCATCGCTAAAGGCAAAAAACCAAAAGCCATTATTGCTGTGCATTTGTACGGAATGCCTTTCCAAGCCGACGAAATCAAAAGAATAGCATCAACTTATCAAATTCCGATAATTGAAGACAGCGCCGAAGCATTGGGGAGCACTTACAAAGGCCAAAAATGCGGAACCTTAGGTGATATTTCTATCTTATCATTCAACGGAAATAAAATCATCACTACTTCAGGCGGCGGTGCTTTGGTGACCAAAACCTTAGACGAAAAAAACAAAGCGGTTTTTCTTTCCACCCAAGCACGAGACAACGCACCACACTACCAGCATAGTGAAATTGGATACAATTACCGCATGAGTAATGTATGCGCCGGAATCGGTAGAGGCCAAATGGAAGTTCTAGACCACCACATTGATTTGCGCCGCCAAATGCATCATTTTTACCAAGATCTTTTTGCCAAAAAAACAGGAGTAACTGTCTTTACTGAAGCTAGTGATAAGTATTACTCCAACCATTGGTTGTCTTGTATTGTAATTCATCCAGAGCAAACAAATGGGTTTACACGCGAAGATTTACGTTTGCTACTCGATAAAGCAAATATCGAATCACGTCCGTTGTGGAAACCGATGCACTTGCAACCTGTTTTTGCGCATTGTCCGTATTACGGTGGAACAGTTTCGGAGCAACTATTCGAAAATGGTTTATGCTTGCCTTCGGGTTCCAATTTGACCAACGACGAAAGGGCCAGAATTCGTCACGTCATCGAGCAGGCGTTTTAATTTTTGTTGAAGCTATTCCCGCTTTTTGCTCCAAGTTTTTTTTCTCGTTAGCCATTTTCTAAAAAATAAAATGAGCTTCTGAGGTCGCTATTTTATTCTAAGAAAATGGGCTACGAGATAGCAAAAGCTTTCCGCTTCAATCGGGGCTAGGGCATTAGAAGCTATAATTAAATTTTACATTTTTTTAACATTTCCCTTTTTTTTACTATTTTTACTTTTGTAACAATAAAAATCAAAAGAGAAATAAAGTTGAAAGAACCTAAGCCCAGTTTTTTTTCCGTTTTTTCAGAGATCAATTTTGGATTCAAAATCCGTAATTTAGGCTATTTACCAAGATGGCTTATTTTGTTACTCGATTTATTTATCGTATTGTCATCGGGTGTAATCAGTTACTTTTTACTCAAAGGCATCAAGCTCGATTTTATTCCGAAGCCTTTTGTGGTATACGGAATTGTTTTTTACCTGGTAGTCAATTTGTTTTTCTTCTGGATTTACAGAACCTATTCGGGTATTATTCGGCATTCCTCTTACATCGATGCCATCAAGTTGTTCTTTTCACAATTTTCCACTTTTGTCATCCTACTCATCGTCAACTTGTCGCTATTGTTGTTAGACAAGCACAAATTGTTTTTAACCACTGGCTTGTTTATCAATGCCGTGTTGTCGTTTAGTTTGTTGTTCTTTTACCGCATAGTGGTCAAACAAGTATTCGAAAAATACATGTCGGTTCCGAGTGGAGTCAAAAAGAAAAAAGCCATCATTTATGGTTCTGATGCCAATGCTATAGCGGTGGCCAATGCGCTCAATGCTGAAAACCCCGGTCGTTTCAAACTGGTTGGTTTTATTGACAAAAATAACTTGAATACCTCCAAACGAATTCTCAACCTTCCCATATATAAAATTGTCAAGAGTGTGCCCGTTTTGATGCGTTACATTCACGCCGAAGCACTTATTATTGCGGACAAAAGCTTATCCAAAGAAGAAAAATCAATCATAGTTGACGATTGCATCGATTATGGGTTTAAGGTCTATACAATTCCTGTAATCACCGATTGGGATGATCAAAAAGAGATATCCAAGAACATTAAAAACTTTGAAATTCACGATTTGTTGGAGCGCAAACCGATTGTGTTAGACACGCATCTGATTTCGTCAATTCTGCACAATAAAGTTGTTTTGGTTACAGGAGCAGCGGGTTCAATCGGAAGTGAAATTGCCCGTCAGGTTCTCGGATTTAAACCCCAAAAAATAGTTTTACTCGATCAAGCTGAAACGCCTTTGAATAGCCTTTCTCTCGAAATTTCAGCATTGAACAATACCATTGAGTACGCCAATATCATCGCCGATGTGCGAAGTCATGATATCATGGAAACTATTTTTAAACTGCACAAACCAGACGTTGTTTTTCATGCAGCAGCTTACAAGCACGTTCCCATGATGGAAGAAAATCCTGCTCAGGCTGTTTTTACTAATGTATTGGGAACCAAAAATGTAGCCGATTTGTCGCAGAAATACCACGTTGATACTTTTGTAATGATTTCCACTGACAAGGCTGTAAACCCTAGTAGTGTGATGGGCGCGAGTAAGCGCATTGCGGAAATGTATGTGCAGTCTAAACACTACAAGCACAATCGATTACAATCGGAGCGACACACTAAGTTCATCACAACCCGTTTTGGGAATGTTTTGGGTTCCAATGGCTCTGTAGTGCCTTTGTTCACCAAACAAATTCAAGAAGGTGGACCAGTAACCATTACGCACCCAGAAATTATCCGTTATTTTATGACCATTCCTGAAGCATGTCAATTGGTTTTAGAGGCGTGTTCGATGGGAAAAGGAGGTGAGATTTATATTTTTGATATGGGTAAACCAGTCAAAATTATTGATTTGGCTAAAAAAATGATCCGATTGGCTGGCTTTGTTCCCGATAAAGACATTGAAATCAAAATAGTTGGTTTACGACCGGGAGAGAAATTGTACGAAGAGTTACTCAATGATTCGGCCAAGAATTTAGCGACGCACCACGAGAAAATTACTGTTGCTGTTGAAGTGTGTGATGAATTTGAAGTAATTAGTCAACAAGTTGATGAGTTAATTACGGTTTCGTATGCCGCTTGCAATGAGAAAATAGTGAGCGGAATGAAAAGATTGGTGCCCGAATTTAAGAGTATGAATTCTGTTTTTCAAACGTTAGACATCGAAGTAAATGATGTAGATACCGTTAAAGGATGATTTAAATGCGCAAGAATTCCAAACTATGTTTATATTTGCTCACAATAAACGCTAATTTAGTTGCTCAATACCAATAAAAATGTACAAAAATCATTTCATCATCTATATTTTGCTCCTTGTTTCTTTGAGTTCTTGTTTGTCAAAAAAGAGAATTGTGTATTTGCAAGGACAGCAAAAAGAATCTAGCGATCAAGCCAATTACGAGCCACTTATTCAAAATGACGACATGCTTAGTATTACTATTTTGTCAAGTGAGTCTGAGCTAGCAACGCCTTTTAATATTGATCAAATGCAAAACAATGGTGTTTCCAGCAATTCCAATACCCTTCGAACCACCTATTTGGTTGATAACAATGGTGAAATCGATTTTCCAGTTCTAGGTAAAATAAAAGTTGCGGGTTACACCAAAAGTTTTTTAAAGCAATACTTAAATGAACGCCTGGCTATCTATTTGAAAGATCCCATCATCAATATACGTATTATTAACTTTAAAGTTTCCGTTTTGGGTGAAGTTAACAGACCTGGTATTTTTCAAATCACAAGTGATCGGGTTACTCTGCTAGAAGTTCTTGCCAATGCAGGCGATTTGACCTTATATGGAAAACGGGATAATATATTGATTATTAGAGATTATTTGGGAACCAAGACCTACAATAGAGTCGATATTACGAAGGCAGATTTTGTCAATTCCCCGTTTTATTATTTGGATCAAAACGACGTAGTGTATGTAGAGCCGAGAAAGGCCAAAATCGATTCAACAGCGGTTGGAACAAATATAGGAACCATAATTTCCATTCTAGGCTTTGTGATTACCACAACCTTAATTTTAACGCGATAACATGCAAGAATTGCCTCAAAATACGGGTTCAACAAGCTCAAGTTCAACTTTTAATGAAGCCAATATTAAGGACCTCATTTTAAGTTATATTGTGTACTGGAAATGGTTTTTAATTTCGGTTGTAATAAGTGTTTTACTGGCTTTCTTTTACCTTCGATACACTACTACACTGTATGGTGTTGATGCTTCAATTATCATCAAAGATGACAAAAAAGGAGGAAACAGCGAGTTGTCGGCTTTTAGCGATTTGAATATTTTTTCAGGAAAAAGCAATGTCGAAAACGAGATGGCTATTCTAAAGTCGAGAACCCTATCGTTTAATGTTGTTAATGATTTGGACTTGGATATTTCTTATTTTGTAGATGGTAGAGTAAAAAAGACCGAAATGTACGGTGATGATTCTCCTATAGAAATTAAGTTTTTGTCCAAAACAAACAAATACGCTGAGAAAGATACTACTTTTCATATTACTCAAAACTCAAAAAATACAATCATTCTCTCTGATTTTAACAAGCAAAACGGAAAACAGTTTAAAATAGGTCAAATCATAGCTGCCGATTTTGGAGAATTTGTAGTGAATGTTAAAAACTTAGGTTCGAATGAAAATACTGTTTTTGTAACCAAAAGAAACAGTTACAATGTGGCAAACTCCTACGCGAAACGACTCAATGTTGCTAATCAGGGAAAGAACAATATTATCAACTTAAATATTGTTGACGCCATAAAAAATAGAGGGGAAGATTACCTTAATTCAATCATTCATCAGTACAATTACGACGCAATTAAAGACCGAAATATTATTGCAGACAGCACGTCAAGTTTTATAAAAAGAAGATTAGAAATTATCGCTAAGGAACTGAGTGACGTGGAAGACGATGTGGAGAGTTTCAAAAAAAGCAAACGCATTACAGACGTTCAATCGGATGCTGAAATTAGCCTTTCAGCTGTTACCGATTACGAAAAAGAATTGTTGGATATTGCCACACAGGTAAAGGTGATTAACTTTATGTTGAATGTGGTAGATAATCTGAAAGAAGACGAAATTATTCCAGCAAATCTCTTGTCGAGCGCAGATGTTTCTACTTCATTCATAGACAAATACAATACGGCTGTTTTGAATAAAAAACGCTTGCTTTCTTCGCCCGAAGCCAACCTTTTAAACCCTGCTATAGGTCGATACGACATTCAAATTGATGGATATAAAGCATCGGTTCGCGAAAGCTTAATCAATAAATTGGCATCGCTAAATATCTCCAAAAATGATATCATGCGGTTGGAAAATCGCTACGATAATAAGGTATATGAGGTACCAACTAATGAAAAGAACTTTCGCAAAATTGACCGTCAGCAGCAAATCAAGCAATCGTTGTATTTGTATCTGTTGCAAAAAAGAGAAGAGACAGAAATTTCACTGGCCATAACTTCTCCAAAGGCCAAAATTGTAGATGCAGCATTTGTATCTGGACCTGTTTCTCCGAACCGAAATGCGATATACATGGTAGCCTTTCTAATCGGATTAATCATCCCAGCGGGTATAGTATTTTTGATTAAGATGCTTGATACCAAAGTAAAATCGAGACACGACATTGAAGGCAAAGTAACCATTCCGTTTTTGGGCGATTTGCCAAAATCGGAAACCAACGAACAAATCATACAATCCAATAGCCGCTCGAGTTCTGCTGAAGCTATACGTATGATTCGAACCAACCTCGAGTTCATGCTTTCACACGTGCCTGAGAACGCTTGTAAAACCATTTTTGTAACCTCGTCGATACCCAAAGAAGGAAA
>CAZAJH010000063.1:4987-8871 GCA_964485385.1 uncultured Flavobacterium sp. | reverse complement strand
GTTGGAGGCAAACCGTTAGAAGTGTTGTAGGTAATTACTTCTTCATCTTCATTACAAGCTACCAAGGTTAATGAAACCAATAATAGCCATTTGATATTTTTTATCATAATCTTATTTTTTTTAATTATGGATTGATAGTTAACGAAGCAAAGTATTGTGAACCAATAGCTCCAGCTCCTAAAATTTGTCTGTATTCTCTTCCGCCCAAGTTAGAGGCTCCCACTTTGATAATAGACTTCAAGTAAGGAATACTGTAGTTGATTTGCGCATCTATAACAGTAGCTTCTTCGATCATTCCATCCGCAAAAGAAGATTGATACAAGTACTCGCTGTTCCATCTTCCACTGATGTTAAAGCCAAAGTTTTTGAATAGTTTTTCATTTCCTAAAGAAGCTTTAACGCGGTGTTTAGGCGTGTTGAATCCGGGTTCAAAACTAGGGTCTTTTGCCTGATCGAAATCAAATTCAGCAAAGTTGTAATTAGCACTCAACTCAAAGTTTTTATATACCTTTTTTGAAACTCCAACTCCAAAACCTAATGAATTAATTTCTACATCTGTGTTGGTGTATAATTGGTAGGCTCTTCTGTCATTTTGTGTTAAAGCAAAAGCCGACTGGAAAGCGGCACTTGGAGGTGCAAAACTTCCGCCTTGAGTTGCTACTCCATAATAAGGAGCGACAACAGTTAAATTTCCAATAAAGTCATTGTAAGTGTTGTAGTATCCATTCAAATCAATATTAAATCCTTTCAACTCTCCACGGTAACCCAATTCTATAGCTCTAACTGTTTCGGGTTTAACAAAATCTACGTCAGTTCTAACTAATAATGAAGAAGCTGCTTGTATAGCTGCAAATAATTGTGCTTGGTTGGTAGGTGCAGCAGCGGCAACTGCAGCGCCAAAAGCAGTAGCAGAAGCTGCAGTATATGAATTGAAATAAGCATTATTACCATTCATTGTTACAGTGGGAGAACCCGTAAAAGCCTGACCATTTGCCGATACAGGAAGATCCTCAGAATAACGAATTAAATTGTCTGGAGCAGAGCCCAAAAGCACAGCATTACCTACATTAAATCCGATGTATTGGTCTTGAGTAGTTGGGTTACGGAAACCTGTTTGGAAAGAACCTCTGAAATTGTGTTCTTTTTTGGCGCCAGCAGAATACACTGCCGAAATTCTTGGCGAATAGTTACCTTCAAAATTTTGTGATTTATCATAACGAATAGACCCTGTCAATTTTAAGCGATCATCCATTAATTTCTTTTGAATTTGGGTGTAAGCACCGTATTCATCGTAATTGATTGGTCCGTCTTTGTCCGTGTATATTCTTCCGAATGAGTTTAATTCGTACAAGCGATACGATCCTCCGATTTGAATTTCAGCAAACTTTAATAAATCTTTAAAGTTATAATTACCGTCTGAGTGGTAGATTCTGGATTCATCCACCAATTTAGAACCAAAGCGCACATCAGGATCAGACGTTACGGTATTGAAAGCGGCATTAAATTCAGGAGTTCCTGGAACTAATCTTCCTGTATCAGCCACACTACGTGCTATTGCGTGAGCTTGCTGAGGCGTTTGACCCGCTAAAGTAGATTGTACATACGCTCCTGCATATTGCCCAAACCAAGTGGCATCTGATTTCCATTGTCTGTTGATGTTAATTCCGGTAAATAGCATGTCATACGAATTACCTCCATCTTCGGTTGTTGTATATCCTCGTAAGAAAAAGTTTCTTCCTTTGAATTCTAGTTTGTGTTGTTGCATGAAGAAATCATTCAAGTAGTAACGGTTGGCACCTTGATATACTGTATTTCCGAAACCAAACTTACTTTGCCAAATTACTTCAATGTCTTTTGCCCATTCTTTGCTGGCTGTTGCCCAAGGTTTTACATGTATCGAAAAATCCATTTTTGCATTTGCAACACGGTTGTCCGTAAGATCAACTTCGTTGTATCCTGTTCTGCTTACGTTATAATTAGGAAGAATGGAATTGAATACTGTAAATTGAGCCGGAGTAATAGCACCAGCAGCAAGTAAACCATCGGCAACTCCGTTTAAGTTTGTTGAAACTTCATCACCGTAAACATTCACTCCGTTGTAGTTGTAAAATGATCTATCCGCTCCTGGATTCGCAAGATCTTGGTAATCTGTTGCGTACCAATCCGTTCCTCTCATGTAAGTGAAATTTCCTTTGGCTGCTAAATGAGGCGTAAAAACGCCAGCGATGCGAATACCGTAATCAGCATAATCACGATTGCCGGCAGCTCTTTGACTAGTTTGTCCATATTTTACATATGCCGAAACGCCAGGACTGGTGAAAGGACTTTGACTATTCATGAATAAAATTCCGTTGAAAGCATTCGCTCCATAAAGAGCCGATGAAGCTCCAGGAAGTAATTCAACATTTTGAATGTCTAGTTCAGATACCCCAATTAGGTTACCCAATACAAAGTTCAACAAAGGTGAAGAGTTGTCCATTCCATCTACTAATTGCAAAAAACGGGTGTTAGCAACAGTAGCAAAACCACGTGTATTGATAGACTTGAACGACATACTACTAGTGTTCATGTGTACTTCCTTCAGGTTTTCTAAACCATCGTAAAAAGTAGGAGAAGCTGTTTTTTTGATGTCTTTTTGCGTCATTCTTTCGATAGTAACGGGTGATTCTCTCACTCGTTCGGGTGCTCTCGATGCAGAAATTACAATTTCATCCAGCTTCGTGTCTTCTGCAGCTAAAGCGACTTGTAAGTTTTGTCCGTTTGCAGTTACATTGGCGGATTGCGACGCATAACCAATACTCGAAATCTCTACTTTGAATGGCGGTTTCTTAGCCGTTTTTAAAGTAAATTTTCCATCGTTATCAGTTACAGTTCCCGAACTTTCACCAACAATTTTGATGTTTGCTCCAGGAATAGGCTGGCCTTTATCGTCATTGACCGAACCTGAAATTGTAGTTTGTGCAAACGTAATGCTGCAAAAAAACAATGTCAAAATAAAATAGTAAATCTTCATTAGGTTATAATTTTGTTGGTTTATGTAGCCAAAATACAAATATTTTTTAAAATTCATAACGGTTTGTCGGTATTTTTTACAGATAAACAATTAACAACCCCAATAATGAAAATTTAGCAATTGTTGAATTTTTAAAATATTTTCGAATAAGGCTGTTTTTCATTATTTTATTATGCATACATACTAATTTTTTACATTTTATTCAAAAAAAAGAAAGGTGAGCTATACAGACTCACCTTTAAAATATTTTTGTTTTACAGCTATTCTACAGTAACTGATTTAGCTAAATTTCTGGGTTGATCAACATTACAACCTCTCAAAACGGCTATGTGGTATGATAATAACTGAAGAGGAATAGTCGTAATTAGCGGGGATAGCGCGTCAGATGTCTCTGGAATTTCAATGACATGATCGGCCAAATCTTTAACCTGAACGTCTCCTTTTGTAACAATGGCTATAATTTTTCCACTTCGGGATTTGATTTCTTGGATGTTACTCACCACTTTGTCATAATGGCCTTGTTTGGGTGCAATGACTACTACAGGCATTTTGTCGTCAATCAAAGCGATGGGCCCGTGTTTCATTTCGGCAGCCGGATAACCTTCTGCGTGAATGTAAGATATTTCTTTGAGTTTCAAGGCGCCCTCTAAAGCAACTGGGAAATTGTATCCTCTACCCAAATACAAGCAATTGGTGGCATCTTTGTATATCGATGCGATAGTTTTTGCGATGTCATTGGAATGCAATGCCTCTTGAACTTTTTCTGGAATTAATTCTAGTTCTTGCAAGTAACGAAAGAAATCAGAATTAGAAAGTGTTCCTTTGGCTTTAGCTAAGCGCAAGGCAATCATTGTTAGTATAGTTATTTGTG
>CAZAJH010000063.1:0-4977 GCA_964485385.1 uncultured Flavobacterium sp. | reverse complement strand
TACCGCCAACAAATACAGAGCCAATAGCTGAGTAGTAAATGCTTTGGTTGAAGCTACTCCAATTTCCGGACCCGCGTGGGTGTAAGCTCCAGCATGGGTTTCTCTGGATATGGAAGATCCAACAACATTACAAACGCCAAAAACAAATGCTCCTTTTTCCTTGGCTAACTTAATGGCAGCCAGTGTATCGGCTGTCTCTCCCGATTGCGAAATGGCAATTACTACATCTTTATTGGTAATGATTGGATTTCGGTATCTAAATTCAGAAGCGTACTCCACTTCAACCGGAATTCGAGCAAACTCTTCAATAATGTATTCTGCAACCAAACCAGCATGCCATGAAGTTCCACAAGCAATGATTAAGATGCGGTCGGCGTTGAGGAATTTTTCTAGATTATCTTCAATTCCCGACATTTGGATGATTCCACTATTGGCGTGAAGGCGCCCGCGGTAGGTATCTTTGATTACGTTGGGCTGTTCGTAAATTTCTTTTAACATGAAATGGTCATAACCTCCTTTTTCAATCTGTTCGAGGTTCATTTGCAATTCTTGTACGTAGGGATCAACCAAAGAATCGTCTTTAATTTTTCTGATCTTCAAAGGTTTGTTCAACCGAACAATAGCCATTTCTTCATCTTCCAAATAAATGGCATTGGATGTATATTCAATGAAAGGAGAAGCATCTGAAGCGATGAAAAACTCGTTTTCACCCACTCCAATAGCAAGAGGACTTCCCAAACGAGCTACTACAATTTCATCAGGTTTTTGTTTGTCGAAAACACAGATAGCATAGGCTCCGACTACTTGATTCAAAGCAACCTGAACCGCTTTCCCAAGCTTTAAGTTGTCTTTTTTCTGGACATCTTCAATCAAATTAACCAACACTTCGGTATCGGTATCAGAGGTAAAGGTGTAGCCTCTTTTGCTCAATTCTTTTTTTAAAGGTTCATAATTTTCAATGATACCATTATGCACAATGGCTAAATTGCCCGAATTTGATAGGTGCGGATGTGAATTAACGTCATTGGGTACTCCATGGGTTGCCCATCGGGTATGGCCAATTCCAATAGTTCCATTGGTACTTATTTCTTGGTTTGCTTTTTCTTCTAGGTCAGAAACTTTTCCTTTTGTTTTTGAAACTTTCAAATCAGTTCCATCAAAAAGCATTACTCCGGCACTATCATAGCCTCTGTATTCCAAGCGCTTTAATCCCTTAATAACTATAGGATAAGCTTCTCTGTGACCAATGTATCCAACTATTCCACACATAGTAAGTAGTATTAATCAGGTTTTGTGTAATAAATTTCAAAAGTAAGTTTTTTGTCTTGAGGTACGCTAGATGTATTACCCCAAAGAATGGTTCCTAATGGATTAGCAACCGACATAGCTGGTATGAATTTGATTTCTTTACCAAATGCTGTGAAGCTATTTTTTAATTTTACATTGTCTCTGTTGCCAATGGATTCAGTAACCACCAATCCCAAACTCACATTTGTTGAATCTTTGCTGATGATGTTTCGTATGTGGTTGGTTATTCTTACCTTGTATCTAACACCTCTATTATTTGCCTGATCAATTTCTATAATTCCACCATGAATGACTTTATCGAATTTTGGATAAAGCGCATTGGATGTATTGTCAAAGCCATAATCGACAAGAGGTCGTTTGTTGTCCAAATCAAAAAGATATACTCTGTTGGGTTCTTCTGCAATAGAACTCATAGATTGTTGATCAATATGAAATACCAAGCTGGCTTCATTGATTAACCATCTTTTTGACTTTATATTCTGTAACTCTTCGGCCGTAAAGAGTTTTAAAACCGTCATAGAGCCCACACCTCCTCTTAGGTGCAATTTTTCATCACCACTACTCGGATTCGGAGTGATGGGGTTGGTGTAGTTCGTTTCAAAAAAATTCACAGTTTTACCACTCATGTTGATTGTGAGTGTTTTTCTGATGTAGGGTGATGTGGCTGCATCTGAATCTTTTCCACGGTAAACCATAATAATTTTACCTTTTGAAAAATCCAAACGAGCTGCAGTTCCTTGAGTTGCAGATCCGTTTAAGGGTTGTGCCTTAAAGTAAATGCCTTTGAAATAGTTTTTAAAAACAGTATTGTTGGTTAAACTACCAGCCGGAGCATTTACAATTTTATTCATGAAAAACTCTTTGTTAAGATCCATGTATATGCCAGGAGCCAAACGCTCTTTAACAGTTCCAGTGCCCGTTTCGTTGTTTTTTAATAGTTTGATTTCTGTATTTTTAAAAACAAATTCTGCGTCCTGATCTGGATGTGGCTGTCCTGTTACTTTATTTAATCGATTGTCAAAATCTGATACATCAGAAACCGATTCAACTAGAAAACTTTCATTGGAGTAGTAGCGTTGTTCTTCTTGAAGTGAAGAAGCGGGATCTAAATTTCGTAAGAAGTATTTAGATTCGAAAACCCCCAGTTTGATTTTCTCTGTTCCGCCTTGTATAGAGTCGAGTTGATAGGTACTGTCTCCTGTTGTGCTGTCTGTGGATAACAATTTGGAAAAGTAAGGAACATATAGGTAAACAGAATCAATTTTAAATTGGGTTAGATCTTCTTCTCCATAAAATTTTGGATCAACGGTTTCCAATTCCAATTGTGTGACAAAACTAGACGTTGTACTACCAAAAATGCCATTGCTGTAGAAACCCAAAGTGTTGATGGGTAAATTACTCGTTTGCACAGGGCCAACAGGCACATTGTATGCTAGCACAGAAGCGGTTTCTCGTTCAAAATTGTAGTTGACATCGTCAATCAAATCGGCTCCAATTTCATTAAAATCTTTGTCACAAGAAGCAATGAATAGAATGGTAACAACCAAAAAAACCGATTTTAAAAAGGCATTAAATTTCATAGGTGAGTTTACTGTTATACTATTTTTTTATAAAAAGAAGTGTAAGCTTGGGCAAACTCTTCTTGAGAGGCGAAAGGTAAAAAAGGTTTTCCTGAAGATTCTATAAATTTTGTTAAACTTGAGGAAAGATTCGGAGACCCAATTATAATGCCATCAGAGTGGTTAATGGAGGTTTTTATAAGGTTCTCGTAATTGGGTATTTCAATTTCGCTGATTGCCTCTTGAGGAATCCCGTCAAATTTGACTTTATTGATCATTTCGGCATCCAAAGTACCATCAAAAGACTGACTGTAAATGGAACTCACAATCTTAGTTTCCGAAAAAAGGGCTTCATTTTTGTAAAAATGCTTCATGTATACGGGCAATAATGACGCCATCCATCCATGAACGTGAATGATGTCGGGTACCCAATTCAGTTTTTTTACTGTTTCAACTACTCCTTTAGCAAAGAAAATAGCCCTCTCGTCGTTGTCTGGATACAAGACACCATCTTCGTCAGTAAAAGTAGCTTTTCGTTTAAAATACTCGTCATTATCGATAAAATAAACCTGAATTCGCTCTTTCGGAATCGAAGCTACTTTTATAATTAGCGGCATGTCTAAATCGTTTACCACCAAGTTCATTCCCGATAAACGAATCACTTCATGCAATTGATGTCTTCGCTCATTAATATTTCCATACCGTGGCATAAAAATGCGTATTTGGCCTCCTAAATCGTTGATCATTTTAGGCACTTCATACGACATCAAAGAGACTTCATTTTCGGCTAAATAAGGCACCACTTCAGATGATACATATAATATCCTCTTGTCTTCCATATTGTATTTTTTTGTTTATTGGAAATAAAAAACAGGCAAAATTACAAAAATTTATGCAGTTATTTACTAAAGTAGTAAGTTTGTACCCGATTTTAATAAAAAAAGGATGCTCGTTTTTGATAAAAAAGTAGAATTAAATCAACACTTACAATCCCTGAGAACTTCAAAATATAAGGTTGGTTTTGTTCCGACTATGGGTGCTTTGCATCAAGGTCATTTGTCTTTGTTAGAGCAATCAATAAAGAACAATCACACTACTGTAATTAGCATTTTTGTGAATCCTACCCAGTTTAACAACCCCGACGATTTACAAAAATACCCGAGAACTCTTGAGCGCGATATCGCAAAAATTAAAACTATTTCTACTGATATCATCGTTTACGCACCCGCCGTCGACGATATTTACGAAGGTAAAACTCAATCACAACGCTACCATTTTGATGGATTGGAAAATCAAATGGAAGGAAAATTTAGACCGGGTCATTTTGATGGAGTCGGAACAGTAGTCAAGCGATTGTTTGAAATTGTGCAGCCCGATCATGCCTATTTTGGTGAAAAAGATTTTCAGCAACTCCAAATTGTAAAAAAGCTAGTAGAGAAAGAACACATTCCGGTAAAGATTGTAGGTTGTCCTATTTTTAGAGAACCCAACGGATTGGCTATGAGCTCCCGTAACGAAAGACTTTCCGATACAGATCGAAAAGAGGCATCAATCATTTACAAGACCATCAAACAAGCAAAAAAACTTTTTGGCACGAAATCTGCTAAAGAGGTAGCTGATTTTGTAAATCAAGTTTTTCGGAATCATCCCGTTTTTGAATTGGAGTATTTCGAAATCGCCGATGAAGCTACTTTATTGCCGTGTATTCGTAAAAGTAAAAAAAAGAAATACAGAGCTTTTATCGCTGTTTTTGTTAACAAAATCAGATTGATTGATACTATTTCATTAAATTAATTTACCTTTGCCCCATGCAAATTCAAGTTGTAAAATCAAAAATTCACCGCGTTAAAGTTACTGGCGCAGATTTGAACTACATCGGAAGTATTACTATCGATGAGGCTTTAATGGAAGCATCAAACCTTCTAGAAGGAGAGAAAGTTTCGATTGTTAATATTAACAACGGCGAACGCTTTGAAACCTATGCCATCAAAGGTGCAAAAAATTCGGGCGAAGTAACACTTAATGGCCCTGCTGCTCGAAAAGTTCATCCCGGAGATATCATTATTATTATTTCGTATGCTACTCTAGATTTTGAGGAAGCCAAGACATT
>CAZAJH010000062.1:0-8903 GCA_964485385.1 uncultured Flavobacterium sp. | reverse complement strand
GCAGGTGGTTTTTTTATTATTTTTGTTCAAGAAATTGAAATCAAATGCGAAAATTAGTTTTCTTTTTATTGTTACTACCCTTATTTTCCCAAGCACAACTAATCGAAAAAACGATTAAGCTTAAATTGGCGGTAATGCAAAATTTTATAGGTAAAGGCGATGAGGGATTGACGCTTTTTTGGCAAACCAAAGGCAAAATCACTTTTGGTATTGTCAATTACACCGAAGCGCAAAACCCTATTTTTAAAGAGTTGTTTATCAATCAATATACTGAATTGGTACCTATTTACAACCGGATGATTTCATCGGAAGATACAAGAGATACCGATTTGTTTGTTAAAACACTGATCCGACAAGAAGACGATTACCGAAAACTGTTGACATCTGAGCAGTTAAAAAAATACACGAATCAATTGGCCGAATTTGAAAAAAACAATCCAAAAGCCCATGATTCGTATTCTTCATTATTTTTTTCTGACCATTTGTTGCTTGAATTTAAAAAAGCATTTCAATACAAATAAAAAAGCGCTTGAGTTAGCGCTTTTTTTTATTCTTCATCTTTTTTGTCAACAACCAAACGATTCTCGCGGTTGGCAATTTCCCAAGCAATGGCAAAAGCAAGCTGAGTTCGTTTGGCTAAGGCATCAAATTCAATTTTCTCCACGTCATCACCAGGCTTATGGTAATCAGCATGCACACCACTAAATAAGAAAACCGATGGTATTCCGTTTTTAGCAAAATTGTAATGGTCGGAACGGTAGTAAAACCGATTGGGATCTTTTTTATCGTTGTATTTGTAATCCAGTGCCATTTGGATGTATTTTTTATTAGCTTCCTCGCAAACAGTATACAAATCGGTCGAGAGGTAATCAGAACCTATCAAATACACGTATTTATTGTTTTCTTTGTGTAAATCATCATGGCGACCAATCATATCAATATTAACATCAGCCACAGTATTTTTGAGTGGAAAAAGGGGATTTTCCGAATAATAACGAGATCCATGTAAGCCATATTCCTCGCCTGTTACATGCAATATCAAGATTGATCTTTTGGGAGCAAATCCATCTTTTTTTGCCAGTTGAAACGCTTGCGCAATTTCCAACAGCGCTACAGTTCCTGAGCCATCATCGTCGGCACCGTTATATACTTCACCATTTTTTACACCAACATGATCATAATGAGCAGAAACCACCACGATTTCCTCTGGATGTTGGCTTCCTTCAATAAAAGTCCAAATATTTTCGGAGTCGTTTAATTTTGGACTGAACCCTTTTTTCATGTACTCCGAGGGTACTTTTTGATAAAAATCGGAAGCACCTGGCGGGTAAGAAAGACCACTCTTTTGGTGTTGCTCAATCAAATAGCGTCCTGCTTTTTTCTGTCCCTCAGAGCCAGTATTACGACCTTCCATTTCATCGGATGCAATGATAGTAAGATGAGTTCGAAGTTCGTCTTCAGTAATTGAGTTGATGTATTTAGTTACATCGTTTGGTGGTATCGTTTTTTTGGACGACGAACAACCAACTAGAGACAACCCTAGTAATAACAAGAAAAGAGATTTTTTCATGAGCAATTTAGTGTAAATTAACAAAGGTATAGATAAAGAATAACGTTAATAATATTGAAAACAATATACTATTGATGAAAAAAATGCACATACTTTTTACAAAAGAAACAACACGTGATTCACCGTAAAATCGGTGGTGTGCAGGAAAGAAATAGTAAAACATCCAGAGATAACCCAATATATTGATTAGTGCTTTGATGATGATTATGGCTATGTTTTCTCCGATAAGATTCAGCACGGTATCGATTAGAAACAGCAGCAATCCAATCAACAAAAGAAAGGAAAAATAATGCAAAGTGAAAATGCCGTGATCAAAATAATACCACTTTTTTTTGCTGTGAAAAATCCATAAAATGAAGGCAAACAAAGGCATATAAATAAACAATGTCTTCGGAAAATTGTGTTCGGCTTCCTCTACAAATTTCTCTTTAACTTCTTCTGTTGTATACTTTTTATTGATTGCAATGGCCTTTTTATTTAACCAATATTCAAAATCACTAATTTCATCAGGATATTTTTTCCTGATTGAATCCATTTTTTCAACCGAATTGAATCCAAAATTAAAGCCATTGTCTTTGTTTTCTTTTCGAGCTTCTTTAATTATTTTTTTCATCGAGTCTGCCTCGGTTTCGGTAAATAATCCAAGTTTCTTCAACTCGTCAATTTTGACAACTTGTTTGTCTATTTTTGGGTTATTTTTATCCTTGTCATCAGCTGGATTTTCGGCTTGTTTTACATTTATTATTTCCGATTTTTCATCGGTATCAGGTATAACAGCAATTAAAAAAAACGTCACAAAACTAATAAAGATGTACAACCGAACAGGAGCTAAATAAGACAATCGTTTTCCCGATAAATATTCTTTGGTTAGTGAGGCCGGTTTGAGCAACAGGTTTTTTATGGTTTTCCAAAAGGCATTTTCATAATGGGTTAAATCTTCAAAAAAATGCACAAATAGGTGGTGAAAAGTTTTGCGCGTATCGGTGTTTTCTTGACCGCAATTAGGACAATAACGCTGATCAACTACTGCGTTGCAATTCAAGCAAGTTTTGTCTTTTCGTAAAGGATTTTTGTGAGCCATATTACAAGCACAATTTGATGTTGTAAAACTATTAAAAAAAATTATCATTATATTTGTTTACTACAAACTAAGTTAAATCGTCAGAAATTATGCAATCAAAAGCAACAACTCCCGACCAATATATGGAAGAACTGCCCGAGGACAGAAAAGAAGTCATGCAAAAATTGCGTACAGTAGTACAAGCTAATTTGCCGAAGGGTTTCAAAGAAGCAATCGGTTATGGTATGTTGGGGTATGTTGTGCCTCACGAAATTTATCCAAGCGGTTACCATTGTAATCCCAAAGATCCGCTCCCTTTTTTCGCATTAGCATCACAAAAAAATTCAATCAATGTTTACCATATGGCAGTGTATGCAGATAAGGATTTGTATGACTGGTTTGTTGCCGAATATCCCAAATATTGCAAATCCAAATTGGATATGGGCAAGAGTTGTATTCGATTCAAAAAAATGGACGATATTCCTTACGAACTCATTGGTGAATTGTGTTCAAAAATAACCGTTGAACAGTGGATTGAGATGTATGAAAGAGTACTTAAAAAATAACGATAATGATTGATGTAATACGGGAGAGTTATGGCTCTGTATTTGAAGAAAATGTATTAAATGAAATCGCCCAAGTCTCTGTTTTGAAAGACTTTAAAGAAGGTGATGTATTAATTGACTACGGCGATTACATCAAAAAAATGCCATTGCTCATTAGTGGTGCGATTAAAATTTTAAGAGAAGACTTTGATGAGGGCGAATTGTTGTTGTATTTTATTGAAAAAGGCGATACTTGTGCGATGTCTATGGCGTGTTGTTTGGGAGATACCAAAAGTGAAATTCGAGCTGTAGCTGAAACCAATGGCCAAGTGGTAATGATTCCGGTGGCTATTATGGAAGAATGGCTAGGCAAATACAAATCGTGGAGAAATTATGTATTCAATAGCTACAATAACCGTTTGAAAGAAATGCTGACCGCTATTGATAATTTGGCTTTTATGAATATGGATGAACGGCTTTTAAACTACCTTTTTGACAAAGCTAAAATCAATAATTCCAATCAAATTCACAATACCCATCAAGAAATAGCCTACGATTTACATACTTCGCGAGTAGTGGTGTCTCGTTTGCTAAAGGCACTGGAAAATGAAGGACGAATCAGATTACATCGTGCTTCAATCGAAATAGTGACGCATTAGTAACAAAAGTTACGCTACATAAACTTTGATATATTCATATTTGCCTTAAAAAAAAAACATGGAATTTTCGCCTCTTTTGGGCTATATATTAGCCGTCTTTGTCGGTATTACCTTGGGTCTAATAGGCAGTGGTGGTTCCATTTTGTCTGTCCCGATTTTGGTATATGTCATGGGAGTTGAGCCAATTTTGGCAACAGCGTATTCTTTGTTTGTTGTTGGAACCACTGCTTTGGTGGGAGGAATTCAAAAAGCGCGGCAAAAACTCGTAGATTTCAATCAAGTGGTTTTGTTTGGAATACCAACTGTTTTGTCCGTTTTCTTCACCCGCAAGCTTATTGTTCCCAGTATTCCGGAAGTTATTTTTTCTTCATCACAATTTACATTACATAAATCAGATTTAATCATGCTCGTTTTTGCGTTGGTGATGATAGTTGCTTCGCTTTCTATGATTCAACCTCTTAAGCAACCCAAAGCTGTAAATACCAACAAGTCAAACTATTTGATTGTACTGATTCAAGGTCTTTTTATAGGTTTGGTAGCTGGTTTTGTAGGCGCTGGTGGTGGTTTTTTGATTATTCCTGCTTTACTTTTTTTAACTAAAACTCCAATGAAAAGGGCAGTGGGCACCTCACTTTTTATTGTTTCAGCTCAGTCTCTAATTGGTTTTACAGGTGATATTCAGACTAACCAAGCGATCAACTGGAATTTGGTATTCACCTTTACTTTTTGTTCTATTGTTGGAATCTTCATAGGCAGTCAATTGTCCAAAAAAATAGAAGGCGAAAAACTAAAAACAGCTTTTGGTTGGTTTGTTTTGGTAATGGGAATTTACATCATCACCAATGTGTTAGTGTTGAAGTAATTTGAAATGACTTCCACTATTTTGGCATAATCTAAATTCATTATTTACTTTCTAATAAACTGATATTTATCATTTTATAGTCTAGTGGCGAACCGTAATTTTGAAAAAAATTAAACGTATGAAACTAGAACAAATCTACACCAATTGTATCGCTGAAGCTGCCTATTATATAGTTTCTGGTGGTGAGGCGGCAATTGTTGACCCGCTTCGTGATACACAGCCCTATTTGGAGCGATTGGAACGTGATGGTGTGCAACTCAAATATATTTTTGAAACGCATTTTCACGCTGATTTTGTTTCAGGGCATGTTGACCTAGCCAGAAAAACAGGTGCAACTATCGTTTACGGCCCCACTTTGATGGTAACAGGTTTTGAAAAGTATGTAGCTACCGATGGTGAAGTTTTTGAAGTAGGAGGTATCAAAATTAAAGCCATCCACACACCTGGACATACTATGGAAAGCACTTGTTATTTGGTGATTGATGAACAGGAAAAAGAACACGGATTGATTTCTGGAGATACTTTATTTATTGGTGATGTTGGTCGTCCTGATTTGGCGCAACACGTGATTGCCGATTTAACACAAGACAAATTAGCCCGTTTGTTGTATCATTCACTACGGGACAAAATAGGACCTTTGTCAGACGATTTAATTGTATATCCCAATCACGGAGCCGGCAGTGCCTGTGGTAAAAACATGAGTAAAGAAACTACCGATACGTTGGGGAATCAAAAGAAAACCAATTATGCTTTGAATCCTGAGTTGACTGAGGACCAATTTGTTGAAGCGATTTTGAATGGATTAACGCCTCCACCACAATATTTTCCTAAAAATGTATTGATGAACATACAAGGTTATGATGCATTGGATACTATTTTGAAAAAAGGACTAACGGCTTATGATGCAACTGCTTTTGAAGTTGTCGCCTGCGAATCAAAAGCTTTAATTTTAGATACAAGAGCCCCTGAAATTTTTGCAAAAGGATTTATTCCTAATAGTATTAATATCGGAATTGACGGACAGTTTGCCATGTGGGTAGGAGAGTTGATACTCAATATCAAACAAGAAATTCTAATTGTGGCCGAAGATATCGATAAGGTGAAAGAGTCAATTATTCGATTGTCTCGCGTAGGTTATGATTGTGCAATTGGTTATCTGGAGGGTGGATTTGAAGCATGGAAAAAAGCGGGGAAGGAAACAGATATCGTACATCGAATTACAGCCGAACAATTAGAAGCGCATTACATCGAAAAACAACCAATTGTTATTGATGTTCGTAAAAACAGTGAATTTCAATCAGAGCATTTGATAGGTGCAATCAATATTCCTTTGAATAGCATCTACAATCACCTTTCCGAATTTCCAAAAGATAAAGCCTTCGTTTTGTATTGTGCAGGAGGCTATCGTAGTATGATCGCGGCTTCTATTTTAAAGCAGAAAGGCTTCAATCATTTTGTAGATGTTAGTGGCGGATTTGGAGCTATCAAAAACACAGTATTACCAAAAACCGATTATGTTTGTCCGACTACATTGTTGTAGAACAGTGTGATTTAGTTTATTTTGTTAGCACTCGTTTTAAGTAACGGGTGCTTTTTTTATTTGTTAAATTGTAACAAAAGTTACCCTGTTTTTTAATTAGACTGACTATTTTTACATCGAAAATCAAATTACGTATGAAGATTGAACAAATTTATACAGGATGTTTGGCTCAAGGAGCTTACTATATAGAAAGTAAAGGTGAAGTTGCTATTATTGATCCACTGCGCGAAGTGCAACAATATGTTGAAAAAGCCAAAGCCAACAATGCAAAAATTAAGTACATTTTTGAAACGCATTTTCACGCCGACTTTGTGAGTGGCCATGTTACTTTGAGCGAAAAAACGGGTGCACCAATTATTTACGGTCCCCAAGCTAATCCGTCGTTTGAAGCACACATAGCCAAAGATGGGGAGGTTTTTCAATTGGGTGAAATAACCATTACTTGTTTGCATACTCCAGGTCATACAATGGAAAGTTCGTGCTACTTGTTGAAAGATAAAGATGGAAAAGATCATGCACTTTTTAGTGGCGATACATTGTTTTTAGGAGATGTGGGTCGACCCGACTTGGCTCAAAAAGCCGCCGATATGACCCAAGAGCAATTGGCAGGAATCCTCTTTGATAGTTTAAGAAACAAGATAATGCCCTTGGCGGATGATGTGATTGTTTACCCAGCTCATGGTGCGGGAAGTGCTTGTGGAAAAAATTTGAGTAAAGAAACAGTAGGAAGTATAGGCGATCAGAAAGCTACAAATTACGCGCTACGTGTAGACATGACTCGTGATGAATTCATCAAAGAAGTAACCGATGGTTTATTGCCTCCACCTGCTTATTTTCCGATGAATGTAAAGTTGAACAAAGAAGGTTATGAAAATGTTGAGAATATCATTTCAGAGGCCAAGGCATACGATCCTAAAGCATTTGAATGTATTGCTAATGAAACCGATGCGCTTGTTTTAGATGTTCGTCACCAAGATGAATACTCCAAAGGACATATTCCCAAATCTATTTTTATTGGTATTGACGGACAATTTGCTCCTTGGGTTGGTGCACTTATCTTAGATTACAAACAACCTATTTTATTGGTAACTCCTGAGGGCAGAGAGGCAGAAACTATTACACGCCTATCTCGTGTTGGATATGATAATACATTAGGATACTTAAAAGGTGGTTTTGAAGCATGGAAAAATGCGGGTTATGAGTACGATACGGTTCTGGGTATTACGGCTCAAGAACTCGAAGTCAAAATGAACCATGAAAAGTTGCATTTATTTGATGTGCGTAAACCCGGAGAATACCAATCCGAACATATTGAAAATGTCATTTCTACCCCCTTGGATTTCTTGAATGAACATCTTTCCGAGTTTCCTAAAGAAGACAGTTTTTACATTCATTGTGCGGGAGGCTATCGATCAGTAATTGCAGTATCTATTCTTAAAGCAAGAGGTTTTCATAACGTTATAGACATAAAAGGAGGTTACGCTGCTTTAAAAAATACCAACATCAAAAGGACACATTATGTTTGTCCGTCAACCCTAAAATAATGAAACGCTTACTAGTAACTAATTGGCACTTTATGCGCTTTTTGCGTTTGGGTTTCGCAGTGTTTTTGTTTATTCAAGCGTACTTACTACAAGAATGGTTTTTTATTGTTTTTGGTTTCTTTTTCTTATTTCAAGCATTATTTAATTTAGGATGTGGCCCCAATGCTTGTGGTATCAATTACGATAAAAAAGAACAGTCATGAATCGACCTTTTCAAGATATAATCAATACGGATAAACCAGTTTTAATTGATTTTTATGCTACTTGGTGCGGCCCTTGCCAAACATTGGGACCAATATTAAAACAAGTAAAGGATAACCTTGGTGATCGCATTTCTATTATCAAAGTGGATGTAGATAAAAATCAAGAATTAGCGACAATGCAACACGTAAGAAGCGTTCCTACTATGGTGTTGTTTCAAAACGGACAACAATTGTGGCGTCAGTCGGGCGTTTTGTCCAAAGAAGAAATTATTCAAGTTGTTTTAGATAAAATCAATTCATGTCAAAAAGGCAAGTAATTTTAACCACAGTTGGTGTGGCGATAGGTGCAATTGCTGGTTATGCGTATTACTATTATGTAGGCTGTGCAAGTGGGACTTGTGCCATAACGTCAAAACCAATTAATAGCACTTTGTATGGTAGTTTGATGGGTGGTTTATTGTTCAATTTGTTTGAGAAAGAAAAAAAGTAATGTTAAAATTCAATGCTCAAGTAAACAAGCTGTTTGTTTTTTCATACATTTGAAATACAGTAAAAAAAATCTATAACTAAAAAAACAATAAAAAATGAAAAAAGTAGTATCGTTATTAGCTGTTGGGGCTTTTTTATTCACATTGAATGTAAATGCTCAAGAGCCTAAAAAAGCAAAAAAAGCAAAAGCAAAAACTGAAAAGTATTCGACAACGGCAGACGCTACAGTTGCGCCAGCAGCTAGCGACAAAAAAGGATGTTCAGACGCAAGTGCAAAATCATGTTCTTCTTCTTCGGGAAAAAAATCATGTTGTGCTGCTAAAAAAGAAGAAGCTAAATCGTAGTTCACTCTCACCGAATAAATAAGAATCTCCCTTTTTAGGGAGTTTTTTTTACCATAACTTATCATTAAAAAAGGCCCTCAGTAAATG
>CAZAJH010000061.1:7680-8917 GCA_964485385.1 uncultured Flavobacterium sp. | reverse complement strand
CTCGTAAATGCTATTTTTTTTCCATCAGGTGATACAACTGCTTCAGCATCATAGCCCGGAGAATCGGTCAGTTTTTTTACAATATTTCCCTTTAAATCGGCCATATAAATATCAAACTCGGGATAAACTGCCCAAAGGTATTTTCCGTCTCTTGGTTTCGGTGGCGCCGGACAAGCTACATTTCCTTCATGGGTAGAAGCGTATAAAATATGCTTGCCATCGGGCATAAAGTAGGAGCAAGTTGTCCTTCCTTGACCAGTTGAAATCCGTTTTAAACTCTGTTGATTGATTTCTTTTTCCTGTAAATCAAGCATAAAGATTTGGTCACAAGGCACGCCAAACGCTGTATTGGTGACCTGAAGTGTCAAACTTTTTCCGTCTGGACTAAAATAAGCTTCGGCATTGTCGCCACCAAAAGTCAATTTTTTGATGTTTTTAAGGTTGCGTTCTTGCGCAGTAGATAGCGACGAAATTAGAATTAATATGTAAAAAAATACAGGGTAAAATCGATTGTAAAATAGTTTCATTGGTTAAAATTTGAATGATGCAAATATACGAAAAGCAAAAACGCTACTGCTTTAGTTACTTGTTAATTTACTTTTAAAATGCTTACTTGATGACAAGTTTTGAGGTCAATTTTTTATCTGAAACAGTAATTTGAACCAAATACGTTCCCGTTTCATAGGATGTAATGTCAAGAGGAAGATTCCAGTTGGTAACAGTTGATTGGTAAATCGTTCTTCCAAGCATATCAATTATTGAGATTTCTCCTTTACTTGAAACCATATCATTGGGTAACAGAACCTGAAAAGTGGTATGGGCAGGATTGGGATACAACTGTATGGTTTGGGTGTTATTTGCTTGTAAAGCCAATGAACAAGTACTCACATCTCCCGGCATATTGGCATCAAGCCAACTTATTCGTGTACTGATCCAGTTTTTAAATTTGATTAGTTGACCTTCAAAAGTATTCGGATCTGGATCAATCTCAGGCGTTCCAGTACTGATACCCAGATTTCCCCAACGTTCAAAATGGCGTGCTTGTGCTTGTTGTAAATACAGTGCCGTTTCATCGATGTAATTGTTTAAGGCGGTTTCGCTCAATATTGAATTTCGCAATTCGATCCCTGTGCCTAACTTTCCAAAGCGTTCCACTCATCAGAACTCTGTCTCCTCCGCGATCCTGAGAATCAAAATAACACACCCATACTATACAACACGGAGCGTACATACCAGC
>CAZAJH010000061.1:0-7670 GCA_964485385.1 uncultured Flavobacterium sp. | reverse complement strand
ATCTTGCAACAAGCGAACAAACCATCCAGTTGAATTGCTATCAGGATTACAATCATTAATCAAGTGGATCCAGCCCGAACCATCGGTAACTGTTGTTAAGAAACATTCGTTAATATTTTTCCATGCCCAATCGAAATCCCAAACTGGCCCTGCTTTGAGTTTTGAAATACCTGTTGCTGTATCTTTATCCTTATGAAAATAACTGCTTTTTTTGAAACCGTCGTTATTGCGTGATAATTCGTTAATGATAAAATAGTCAATAAACGATTCGGTATCTATATATTGTCTAAAACCTGTTGTTGGCGAATCAAAATCGATGCTGTAAAGCGCTGTCTCAAACTCGTCGATAAACCCTTGGATGTAGGTTTTTTGTTGTGGAGAAATATTTTCTGGTTTTGGATAATCGTATACCAAGTGAACATCCAAATCGGGATGATCAATAGGTGAAAAATTGGATAGCCAACTGTTGTTCGGATTCCATAAATCGTTTTTTATAATGTAACCACCAGTCAAATTAATGCCCGAATTTTCATCGGGATCGAGTCTTGCAATGTCGATGCGATTGTTATCTCTTTTTAAACTTTCCATCAGAATGTAAATACCTTGGTAGCTTCCATTGAGTACGACTTCACAAAAACGATGTCGGGCAGCATAATGTCCCATTTGCGTAAAAAGTGAATAAGCTAAGGTATTGCGCATAAATACTTTGTCGTTGTAATTAGCAATCAAAACCCAATCGTGCTCTGCGGGCATTCCTAAGAGCGAAACGTTTAATTCTGCATTGGTTGGGGTGATGGTTTCAATTTTGTAGGGTTTTTGAGGAAGAGACTGCGAGTAATTGCCACGGTATTCAATTAAAATAGAACCGTTGTAATTGTTGGGTACATCTGTAACCTGATTGAGATTGCCATCTCCGTTAAAAATAATTCCCATAGTGGCATTGATAGACGGTTCATCTTGAATAGGAGCACCGTTGGTATTGATCACAACTATGGGCAAATTGGACGAAGTAAATACAAAAGGAGCAGGAGCATTATTCCCAAAGGTTAGACTCCAACTGATTACGGCACCCGTGTCTGCAAAAGGATAGGTATCGATAATACGCAATTTCCACACTCCATTTCCGTTTTGGCCATTATTAAAATTACCTAGTGTTTCTTGGGGTTTAAATGTGCCTGTGAAAGGAGCTGTGCCTGTATTGATTGAGGCTGTCGCACTTTGATTCAAACAAGTATTGGTAAAATTATCGCCATCACCGCCCACTCCAGAAAACAAGTTGACTAAAGTACCGCTGGGCGATACCAAAAAAACATTCAAATCGGCATCCCAAGTATGATTGATTGTGAGACAGACTTGTTGCACACCAAACGATGTGTTTAGGTTATTGAACTGCGTTCCGCTTACCGACAGGTTGTAATCGTTAGTTGAACCATCGTCTGAAATTGGTCCTGTAGCTCCTGAAAACGTTTGTGCTTTGGTATTGCTGACTGCCAGTAAGAACAATATAACAAAGTAGACTTTTTTCATAGTATTTTTTTGTGTTATAAAAGTAAGAGAATAAAAGCAATAAAAAAAATCCGCCTAAAAGTAGGCGGATAAGTAAAAAACAAACACTAAACCAAATTATTGTATGATAATTTTTTTGTTTTCAGAACCAATAGTTGTTTTTAAATTGAGGAAATAGACTCCTTTATTTAAATCACTAACTGCGAGTTGCCCTCCATTTTGTATTGTGCCCACTGCTACTACTTTTCCTATACTATCATTTATTTCATAGTCGCACGAGGTGCCTTCAAAGCGTACTTCCAACCAATCCTTAGCTGGATTGGGAGAAACAGTAAATACCGAACTATTCAACTCATTTGTATTCAAGCTGTTGTAGCGCGCTTGGGCGAATTCGTAGTTGTCAGCTTCTATTTCAATTAAAACGTTGCTCGGTAAAGGTAAAACTTCTAGAGTCGATGTTAGGGTATTGTAGGCATACAAACGCTGTTGGTTATCCAAATCAATACCGATGAAAATCAATTTTTCGGAGTTTTGGTCGTAGGTTCTATTGAAAAGTTGTAAACCTGTAATTTCAGCAATGTTAGTTAGATTGGTTATGGCTCCAGTTTCCGGATTTAATTTACCTACATTCATAGTTGAAGTTCCCGTATCAAAATTAAATTCGGGATAAATAAGATGAATGGTATTTTCTTCATTGCTGTATTCCAAACCAATATTTCCAATGATATTTTCGCCTATTATAGGAATAACATTGTACGTAAAACTCGAAGTGCCGATTGTTGATTTTACCAATTTTTTTCCTTCACCATCTTGAATGATGAAATAGTAAATTCCGGCATCAGAATCGTAGCAACTCGAGTCTGGAAAAAAGAATGTGTTTTCACCAAAAGCATAATACCCCAAATTGGTTGAAGTTTGGGTGATGGGATTGTATTTGTTTAGGTACAAATTGTTATCTATATCACCATCATACGAATACAACATGCCGTTTTGCATATCGACTTCAGCAGAACCATTGTAAAAACTGGTCACTTCTGTGAGTAAAAACGAGTTGTTTTGCGAACGGTATTTTAGCATTTTACTTACGTAGTCATCGTTTTCGGAGACTAAAACCCTAGAGTAGTATTCGCCATTTTTAGAATTATACACAGATGAACCTACGAGTACTCCAATATAATCAACGGGATTGGATTCAAGGTAATTGGTTGCTCCAGCATTCCATTTTACTAGGTTGTCAATGGTTTGTCCGTTGGAAGTAAAACCAATCAGTCTGATTGGATCTTGTGCTGTGGCCATCGACATACAAAAGCAGGTCAATCCCACACTAACGAATTTTAAAAAGTTCTTTTTCATAAGCATTTGATTTTGATTGATGTACAAATGTAAATATTTGTTTATTATTTTTTATAAAAAGTTAAACAAAATTATTTGATTTTGACAAAAATTTAATAGTTGTTGAAATAAAATTCCCTTGTGCAAGATGAGTTTAACTAATTGCTAAACTGTTGATTTAACAGTTGTTAAATAAAAAAATCCGTTTAGTTTTCACCAAACGGATTAATCTTACAATCTTGTAATCTAAAAATCTTACAATCTAAAAATTATAAATGTATCACTTCACCATACGCGTCAGCAACCGCTTCCATCACCGCTTCACTCATGGTTGGGTGCGGATGCACTGCTTTTAAAATTTCGTGTCCAGTGGTTTCAAGTTTTCGTGCTACTACCGCTTCCGCTATCATATCGGTTACGCCAGCGCCAATCATGTGACAACCCAACCATTCGCCGTATTTGGCATCAAATATTACTTTTACAAAACCATCAGAAGCACCCGCCGCTTTGGCTTTACCAGAGGCTGAGAATGGAAATTTACCTACTTTGATTTCGTATCCTTTTTCTTTAGCCGCTTTTTCTGTTAAACCAACAGAAGCGATTTCGGGCGTAGCATAGGTACAACCTGGAATGTTTCCATAATCGATAGGTTCAACATGTAAACCTGCAATTTTTTCCACACAATTAATTCCTTCCGCAGAAGCCACGTGAGCCAAAGCTTGTCCGGGAGTAACATCACCAATAGCGTAATATCCGGGCACATTAGTTTGGTTGTAGGCGTTCACCAGAATTTTATCTTTATCTGTGGCAATTCCTACTTCTTCTAGACCGATATTCTCGATGTTGGTTTTGATTCCGACTGCAGATAATAAAATATCGGCTTCCAAAACTTCTTCACCTTTTGGCGTTTTAACGAAAGCTTTTACACCGTTACCAGATGTGTCAATTCTTTCAACTGATGAATTCGTCATGATGTTCACTCCCGCTTTTTTCATGGAGCGTTCCATTTGTTTGGAGATGTCTTCGTCTTCAACTGGAACGATGTTCGGCATGAATTCTACAATCGTTACTTCAGTTCCCATAGAATTGTAAAAATGAGCAAACTCAACGCCAATAGCACCCGAACCTACCACTATCATTTTTTTGGGTTGAGAAGGCAACGTCATGGCTTGACGGTAACCAATTACTTTTACGCCATCTTGTGGAAGATTAGGCAATTCGCGCGAACGTGCACCCGTTGCGATGATGATGTGATCGGCAGCATATTCCGTAACTTTACCGTCGGCAGCTGTTACATCTACTTTTTTACCAGGTTTGATTTTACCAAAACCGTCGATTACGTCAATTTTATTTTTTTTCATTAAGAATTGCACGCCTTTGCTCATTCCATCGGCTACATCACGTGAACGTTTCACCACTGCGCTAAAGTCTTTGTCAAATTCTTTTACGGTCAAACCATAATCGGAAGCATGTTTTAGGTAATCAAAAACTTGGGCTGATTTTAATAATGCTTTGGTTGGAATACAACCCCAATTCAAGCAAATTCCGCCTAAGCTTTCTTTTTCAATAACGGCCACTTTAAAGCCCAATTGTGAGGCACGAATGGCAGTTACATAACCGCCTGGACCACTTCCTAAAACAATAATATCGTATTTCATTTTTTTATAATTTTTTTAAAGGTAAAAATGGAATTCGCTAAAAAGCTCATTTCATAAAGCTAAATCTATATTAATTTTAAGTTGCGAATTTACGGAAATATTTTGAAAAAAATGATTGTTGTTTTCAATAAACCTGTCAGGTTTCCAGAAACGGATTTAGCCCTGATTGTAGCAAACGCTTTTGGTAACGGAAAACGTAATTTTATGGTGCTAAAAACGCGACCAACGGAAGCGCTTTTTGGCGCCAATAAAATAGTTTGTAGTGCCAAAACGTGGAGCGAAAAGCAGGATTGGCTTCAAAATCATTAGCTGCGCTCCTTTTTGGAACACAGATTGGAGGAATTTTAATTTCTTTAATTAGTGTTCAATTATGAAGTTGTAAATTTAATTCAAACTACCTTCAGCATCTACTGAAAACTGAGATTCGTATAAGTTTTTGTAATAACCATCCGATTTATTGAGTAATTCGGCATGACTGCCTTGCTCTACAATTTGGCCTTTATCCATTACAAGAATTGTATCGGCATTGACAATGGTAGCTAAGCGATGCGCAATTACAATCGAAGTTCGGCCTTTGGTAATGGTTTCGGTTGCGTTTTGAATGAGTTCTTCACTATATGTATCGATGGAAGAAGTGGCTTCGTCGAGGATTAAAATACTCGGATTGCACACATAAGCCCGGAGAAAAGCAATGAGTTGACGTTGGCCAGATGAAAGCATCACGCCTCGTTCTTTAACGTCGTAATCGTAACCGTCGGGCAAGCTCATGATGAAATCGTGAACACCAATTTTTTGGGCTGCTTGGGTAACCTCTTCGCGAGAAATCGCTGGATTATGCAGTGTTATATTATGAAAAATAGTATCAGCAAAGAGAAAGACATCTTGTAAGACAACCGCAATTTGTTGCCGTAAACTCTGTAATTCGAAGGTATTGATGTTTTGATGGTCGATGTAAATGTCGCCCGAGTCGATTTCGTAAAAGCGATTAAGCAAATTAATAATAGTAGATTTTCCGGCACCTGTAGACCCTACAATCGCGATGGTTTGGCCAGACTTTACTTCAAAATTGATACCTTTGAGTACTTCTTCGTTTTGGAGGTAACTGAATCGAACGTCAGCAAATCGAATATCTCCTCTGAAATGTGGCGCTTTTACGGTCCCGTTTTGTTGCACTTCTTCTTGGTTCTCTAAAATATCAAAAACACGATTAGCCGAAATCATTCCCATTTGCATTTCGTTGAATTTATCGGCAATTTGACGCAAGGGACTAAACAAGAAACCAATAAACATAATGTAAGCTGTCATTTGGCCTTGGGTGGTAAAACTATCGCCATTGATGATGTGAATACCTCCGTTGAAGATGACCAGACCAAGAGTTATCGACGAAATAATATCGGCAATCGGGAAGAAGATAGAGTTGTATAAAATGGTTTTAAGCCACGCTTTATTGTGTTTTTCGTTGATGTCGATGAACTTTTGGTGTTCGATTTCCTCGCGGTTGAAAAGTTGAACAATTTTCATTCCAGTAAGGCGTTCTTGAACAAAAGTATTGAGGTTCGCTACCTGACTGCGCACTTCTTCAAAGGCTACTTGCATTTTCTTCTGAAATACGCGTGTGGTGTAGATCAGTAAGGGCATAGCCGCTACAACAATTAGCGAAAGTTTCCAATTCATGTAAAACATGATAATCAAACAGGCCAACATTTTCATCAAATCGCTGATAATCATGAATAAGCCTTGACTGAAAATTTTGGCGATTTGCTCGATATCGGAAACGGAACGCGTAACGAGTTGACCAACTGGAGCGTTGTCAAAGTACTTCATTCGGAATGAGAGTAAGTGTTGGAACAGCTTGATGCGAATGTCTTTGATGATGTCTTGTCCGAGCCAATTGGCCCAATACACAAAGTAGAATTGCGATAAGACTTCAAACAGTAAGGTCAATCCCATAATCACGATATACTGCACCAATCCAAGATGTTTCTTGGGTTTGATGTACTCATCTACAGCATCCGCCAAAAGCAAAGGACGTACAGCAGCAAAAATGGCTAACAGAACGGCAAAAATAATTACACCATAAAACCTCTTTTTATAAGGTTTGGTATACAGTAAAATTTTACTGAATAATTTGGTGTCAAATGCTTTTGCTTTCATTTTTTAATTCGCTTTGCTTATTATTTTACCGCAAAGACACTAGGTTTTTTCGCAAGGTGCGCAAAGTTATTGTTTTAAGCTTTAATTTACTTCGTTTATGTTTTGGAACACAGATTTAAGAAATCAGAAAAAATTTAAAAAATCTATTTTCTATATTCTATAATTCTAAATTCTGCCTTCTATTTTCTAACTTCTAACTTCGTACATCTTACTTCTCAAATATATTCATATTCCACTTTTGTTAAATACAATCCGTGTGCAGGAACAGAAAAACCGGCTTTGTTGCGGTCTTTGCTTTCAATGATCTTTTTGAAATCGTCCATTGTAATTTTTTCTAAGCCAATAGTAATCATGGTGCCTACAATGGCGCGAACCATATTGCGTAGAAATCGATCGGCCGAAATGGTAAAAACCAACCTTCCATTGTTTTCTTGCCAATGTGCTTTGTAGATTTTACAATTAAAGGTATTGACATCGGTATTGACTTTGGAAAAGCATTCAAAATCGGTATATTCAAATAAAATTGTACATGCCTCATTCATTTTCATGGTATTCAAAGGCAATCCATAGTACCAAGAATCATCACTTTCAAAAGCATTTTTAAAGGTATGAATATGGTATTCGTAAGTACGTTTGGTGGCGTCAAATCGAGCATGAGCGTCATCGTGTACTTTGTGAATGTTGAAAATAGCGATATCTTTAGGTAGATACGAGTTGAGTTTGTGTACCAAAACCGGAATTTCAAAAGCGACTTCGCAATCAAAATGAGCAAACATTTGTTTGGCGTGAACTCCAGCGTCTGTGCGTCCAGCGCCGACAATTTCTATTGGCGTTCGCAATAAAACGGAAAGGGCTTTTTCCAAAGTTTCTTGTACCGAAACAGCATCGGGTTGGTTTTGCCAGCCGTGGTAGTGGGTTCCTTTGTATGCGAGTTCGATGAAGTATCTCAAGTTTCAGGTTTCAGGTTTTAGCTTTTAGCTTTTAGCTTTTAGCTTTTAGCTTTTAGCTTTTAGCTTTTAG
>CAZAJH010000060.1:0-9002 GCA_964485385.1 uncultured Flavobacterium sp. | reverse complement strand
AAAGAGGAGTTGTAGTTGGTACAGTTGCTGGTGGAGTACTTGGGGCTGTTATCGGAAATAATGTTGGCAAAGGAGGTAATGGCGCACTTGGAGCGGTTTTAGGAGGTGTGATTGGTGGTGTAGCTGGAGGTGTAATCGGAAATAAAATGGATAAACAAGCCAGAGAAATTGAAACCGCATTGCCAGGAGCTGAAGTTGAGCGTGTTGGTGAGGGAATTAAATTAACTCTTGGTGAAAACGCTGTTCGCTTTGAAACCAACAAGTCAACACTAACTCCAGCAGCCAGAGCTAATTTAGATAAATTAGTACCTGTTTTCCAAAGTTATGCCGATACCGATATTGTAATTTATGGTTACACTGATAGCACTGGAAGTGTCGAATACAACCAAAAGCTTTCAGAGCAAAGAGCTGTCGCTGTTGAAAAGTATTTAGAGTCTAAAGGTTTGAATATGAGTCGTTTTAAAATGATTGGAATGGGTATTGCTGATCCAATAGCTACGAATGACACTCCTGAGGGAAGAAGTAAAAACCGAAGAGTTGAGTTTGCAATCACTGCCAACGCGAAGATGATTGAAGACGCCAAAAAAGAAGCAGGTAATTAATTTGTAATTACTTCATATCAAAGCGTTCACGAAGGTGAGCGCTTTTTTATTTTCAATATTTTTGAAAGACATTTAACAAAAGATTTGCTATAGTTTAATTTCAATAAAGCCTTGTCAGTTGTAACTTTACAGTAAATTAAGCTACTATGGAAACTACCAAAAAAACAAGTGCCAAGAAGAAAAAAGTAGACGATACTTCGATTATATCGACCTATATGGATTGGGTTTTAGAGCACAATACCGAACCCAAAAACGTGTATTCTTTTTGTAAGGAAAATAAAATAGATGAAACCGATTTTTATACTTTTTTTGGTTCTCTCGAAGCCTTGAAGCAAGAAATTTGGATTAAGTTGTTCGAGAATGTAGAGTCATCCATCTCCAAAGAGGCTGATTTTAGTAGTTATTCCAACAAAAATAAGTTACTGACATTGTATTTTACTTTCTTCGAAATACTTGCTCTAAATAGGAGTTATATCGTGTTTTCCTTAAAAGAAAATAAAGAAGGATTAAAGCATTTAAAGTCGCTGAAAAAGCTCAGAAACCGAGTAAAGGATTTTGTTGATACCAACATGACCTCAGAAGAAGGTGTTTTAAGCGAACGATTGGATAGATTTACACGACCTGTTTATGCCGAAGGCGCTTGGGTACAGTTTCTATTTCTACTAAAGTATTGGTTGGATGATGACTCTAAAGGTTTTGAAAAAACAGATATTTTAATTGAAAAATCAGTCCATACAGTAGTAGATTTGCTCAATACCAAACCATTGGAGAGTTTGATTGATTTGGGTAAGTTTTTGTGGAAAGAAAAAATGAATTAGGACCATGAAAACACTCGATAAAATTCCAACTTCAAAGATAGAGCGGGCGAGTCAGTTGGTTAAAACCGGAATCAAAGTAGGCGGAAACTACATGGCCTACTATGGTGAAAAGATCATCAACCCTTCGTTGACCAAAGACAAACTGAACGAAAATAATGCTGAGGATATTTATGATGGGTTGAAAAATCTGAAAGGTAGTGCCTTAAAAGTGGCGCAGATGCTCAGTATGGACAAAAGCATCATGCCACAACAATACGTGGATAAATTCTCGTTGTCACAGTTTTCTGTTCCTCCATTATCCGCTCCTTTAGTCCGCAAAACATTTAAAAAATATTTAGGCAAATACCCTGAAGAAATTTTTGATTCTTTTTCATCAGATGCCAAAAATGCGGCCAGTATTGGTCAGGTTCACAAAGCCACTAAAGATGGTAAAAAGTTAGCCGTAAAAATTCAGTACCCTGGCGTAGCTGAAAGCATTAGCTCTGATTTGGCTTTGGTGAAACCTTTTGCTATCCGAATGTTCAATATCAAAGGAAAAGACTCGGATAAGTACTTTAAAGAAGTGGAAGACAAGTTGCTAGAAGAGACCGACTATAAATTGGAGTTAAAGCAGAGTCTTGATGTTTCCAATTGGTGTTCTAAAATTGAAAATTTACGATTTCCCAAGTACTATAATCAATGGTCATCAGAAAAAATATTGACCATGGAATGGATTGATGGCCAGCATCTATCGGAGTTTGCAGCACAAAACACCAGTCAAGAGAAAGCAGATGCAATCGGACAGGCTTTATGGGATTTCTACATGTATCAAATGCATGCTTTGAAGCAAGTTCATGCTGATCCACATCCAGGTAATTTTTTGATTGATACGGATGGAAAACTAGTTGCTATCGACTTTGGGTGCATTAAGCAGGTACCCAACGAATTTTACGAACCTTATTTTGAATTGGCTAAAAAAGAAGTGATTAACAATCCTATTTTGTTTGATGAAAAATTGTATGAATTGGAGATTTTAAGATCTGACGATACCCAGCAAGAGATTCAGTACTTTACTAAATTGTTCCATGAATTATTGAGTTTGTTTACACAACCCTTTCACAGTGAGTTTTTCGATTTCTCAGATAAAGATTTTTTTGGAAAGATAGCAACCATGGGAGAAGAATTTGCCAAAGATACTCAATTGCGTAAGATGAATGGGAATCGAGGTTCTAAACACTTTTTATACATCAATAGGACCTTTTTTGGACTATATAACTTATTACACGAATTAAAAGCTCGGGTACACACTCGAACATTTGAAAAGTATTTATTAGATTAAATTTTGTTTTTTTTTGGTTAGGTTGGATTGTAAAAGAGCGGTAACTTCAAAAATTACCGCTCTTATTCTTTTAATTTTCAGATTTTTCTTCCCTTTTTGGTTTTTCCAGTTCTAGTTTTTTTAGCTCATTTTGAATCTGAAAATAATCGATAAATCCATCAGGCATAGGTGTTTGCTTAAAGTTTCTTTTTTGATTTTCTTGAAACTTAACATTTTCGCTATAGTCAACCGGTGGAGGAGTGGCATACTGATTGTATTTTCGCGTATCACCCTCACCCCAAACCGGGTCATTTCCGAAGCGATGATCTTGGAAATGCAAACGTTTGGCCATAATTCGGTAAGAGAATGAAATAGAAGAGTTCCCACCATTTTTTTCTTTAACAGTAAAACCTTTGTGATCGGGATCCTTGATCACAATCAAACCATTGCTTTCACCTTCTTCTTGTAAAAATATACGCATGGGATGGGTATCATCCACAAATATAGTTTCTAAGAATAATTCATCTAAAGCTATATGCGCACTACCATTTATCAATTGTCCGCCACCAACATCTTCAAACCACACCTCTGGTAATTCAGTAACATACAACAATTGATTTCCCTTGCTTGTACCTACACTTGCCGATTTTGTACCGTTGGCAATAACATGGTTGCCATTAAAATAGCCACTATAGTTATTATTATTTGCTCTCCATCCAACTACGGCTATGTCATTATTTCCAGGTATAATTCCACCTCCAGCGGCTAAACCATGTACACCTATTCCAAAAGAGGCTCCATTGTAACTACCTAAAACACCAATACGTTGATTGCCACCAGCAATTGAATTATTACCGTAAACTCCAGCTCCAACCGCTGCAGTTGTAGGACCAGAACAAACACCAAAAACGCCAGCTCTAGTAATACTAGTTCCTGTTCCATTATAGTTTCCTAAAGTTCCAGCACCATTACCACTCCCGCCATATACACCTTGTACTCCAGAAAATCCAGTGGTGCTACCTGCAAGTATTTCTCCCCAAGTTCCAGATCCATTTTGTGCAGAGTAGCCATTTATTCCGAATGGTAAAGCTGCTGTTGAAACCGCATTAAGCACGTCGCCTGCATAAGGAGAGGCCAAACCTCCTGCGATAATTTCACCATCAGTTGGATTAATTCTCATTCGTTCCACATTATTACAAAAAAATCTCAGGGGTTGTACGTTAGTTGTTCCAATAAAATTAGTCGCCGCTACTGCATTACCCGTTAAAGACCATGCAAAATCACTGTTGTTGGCCCAGGTCACATTTCCTAATGCATCGGTTCGCATGGTTTGACCTACGGTACCACGTGAAGCTGGAAGGGTATACGTATTAGCACCTGTTGTTCCGATACCCACATTGCCTAAAAAATAGCCAGCAAAATTAGTTGGACCTACTTTTAGCACTTCAGAATAAACGCCATAATGTGTGCCGCCAGCAGCCGGAGCTATAAAAGAATAAAGACCCGTTTTTAAGCCTGTTCCAGTTCCGGAAAGTGTTGATAAAACACCGGTGTGGGCATTATTTCCTCCTGAGGTGATTTCATTGTAACTGCCTATTTGCAAGCCTGAACCTGCTCCACTCAAAACGCTGTAAGTTCCAGTTTGATTACCATTGCCATTGAGTTCATTTCGCACACCATATTTTTGACCTGTATTAGTTCCATTAAGTAAATTAAAAGTACCGTAGTGAATTCCAGAACCATTGTTGCTAATACTGTTGTAACTTCCATAGGCATTTGTGGTACGATTGCCAATTATAGCGGTATGGGTTCCAAAAGTTTCGACACCCAATATACCTAGGCTCCCATCTAATATATTTCTCACGCCATATGAAGAACCAATCGAACTGTTATCCACAAAATTTAAATTTCCAATTTTATCCCCTACTCCTGAACCTGTGATTGAGGAATATTGACCAATTTTTCTACCTGTGTTCCCTCCAGTTAGTGTGTTTTTAATTCCTATGCCATCTCCAGTTGAATCTATATTAGCGGTGTTGTTGATAGCAATACGTTCTAGTGCAGATGATATACTGAGCGCATAATTATTATTTATTCCGTAATTCACGTTCGTAGATGAAACATCTAAAGGATAATTAGCTGTGTTTTTCCCTATAGCTATATTTCCTATATGAAACATATTGTCCGTTATGGCATTTGGTGGGTTACTAGTTCCTTCCTCATACCAATCATGGTCACCATTGGCTGTTGAGTTTAATCCTATCCAATCAGAAGTAGGATTGTTCCAGTAATAAAAACCTGGTGACCGAGTGGTAGCTAAAAACGTAGTTGTAGTTGTAAGATAAACGAGCATGCCTTGTTGAGCAGCTGTTGGATTAATCGCGGGAAAAACATCCACTTTAGGAATCAATACACCATCATTGTTGGCTGGGGAAGCCTGATTGGTAGAACGAATATCCAATTGAGCTTCGGGAGTTGTAGTGCCAATTCCGATTTGTCCAAATAAACTGTTAAAAAACAGGATTAGTGTTAGTAAAAAATAATTTTTCGTTTTCATTTTCGCAAGGTTTTGTTATTAAATTTACGAATATTATTTTTAACTATATTAATTGTCGTTCAAGTTCAAAAAAAATCGGTGAATGAAGCTTTTTAACACAATAATAGTTTTATTTTGTACTGTTTATAATCAATTTTGTCGAATAGTTTTATCATGCTTAAAGTCCAAAATATATCTTTTTCCTATTTAGAAAAAAAAACAATTGAGCAGATCAATTTTTCACTGCAAAAAGGCAAAAACTTAGCTCTTATTGGCGAAAGTGGGTGTGGTAAAAGTACGTTACTCAAACTGATTTATGGCTTGTACGATTTGAATGAAGGAAGCATTTTTTGGGATGATAAAGAAGTTCTTGGTCCGAAGTTCAATTTAATTCCGGGTGTGGATGAGATGAAATATTTGGCCCAAGATTTTGATTTAATGCCCTTTATTTCGGTTGCAGAAAACGTGGGTAAATACCTTTCTAATTTTTATCCTGAGCAAAAAAAAGAACGCATCTCAGCATTATTGCAGATAGTTGAAATGACTGAATATGCTGATGTAAAGGCAAAGTATTTGAGTGGCGGTCAAATGCAGCGTGTGGCAATAGCACGTGTTTTGGCTTTGGAACCCGAGTTGCTTTTGCTTGATGAACCCTTTAGTCATATCGATAATTTTAGAAAAAATAGTCTCAGACGTAAATTATTTAACTACCTGAGAGAAAGGCAAATTACTTGTATTATTGCTACACACGACAGTGCAGATGTTCTCTCGTTTGCCGATGAAGTTGTAGTGATGAAAGAAGGAAAAATGCTTGAAAATGGAAAACCTAAATTCATTTACAATAATCCCAAAACAAAATATACAGCCTCTCTTTTTGGTGATGTGAATGAAATGGTCATAGAGGGAAAAAAACAATTTGTTTATCCACATCAATTGAAAGTGGTTGCAAAGTCAGATCTTAAAGTCAGGGTTGAAAAGTCTTATTTCAGAGGAAGTCATTATTTGGTTGAAGCGACTCAGGATGAACAAACCCTTTTTTTTGAAAGCGAAATTAGCATAGAAAAAGCGACTGCCATATACCTAAAAAAAATAGACTCCTAATACTCAAGAAGTCTATTTTATTTGATTGTTGATACAAATTTCGTGATGTAACGCTAATCTGATAAGGGATTGTTTATTCCTTAGAGTTTATTTTTTTTCTCGTGAGAAGTAAAACTGTTTTTGCCAAAACTTTTACCTGAGCTGTTTCACCTCAAAATAACTTTTCCCTGAAAACGAGTCGATCTGAACTCCCGATTGGTAATTTTCTGCAAAAATTTCGACATAACCACCCACAGCCAAATTCACAATACAATTGATAGTTCTGGAAACCGGACCTAAACCCGAATGGTTTGCTGAATTTTGTTGGTATAGTACTCCATTTACATACACTCCTATCGAATAAAATTGATTGTTACTCTGATTATCGGTATGATAGCCAGCATTGATTTCATAGATTCCAGCTCGAGTTGCTGTAAAACGGTTAGTAGCAAATTCAGCATTCGTATCCAGCACAACCGTGTTGTATGTAATGAGTTGCCAACCAGCGGTTGTAAGAGCCTGATTGGTACTTATATTTGTTCTAACGGCCGATAAAGTATTGGTCCCATTAGGAGAAACCCAAGATAAAACCCCACTTGCATCACTAGCCAAATATTGATTGGCTGTTCCGCGAGCCACCGGAAATACGTAGCCTGTAGTAGCTGGATCTCCAATTTGAAATGTGCTATTGGTACGTAAAATTCGTGTAGGAGCAAATTCGCCATAAATCAAAGAGGTAGTGGGAGTTGTATTGGAGTTAGAAATGTATAATTTATTGGAAGTAGTTTCTGAAAATCCAGCTTGATACCCGATAGCTACATTGCCCGAACCAGTTACTAAATTATTCAAAGCACTATGCCCCAAAGCTGTATTGTTGGTGCCTGTGCTAGTAGTGGTCAGCGCATTATATCCAATAGCAACATTCCTAGCAGAAGCTCCACTTGCATCTAAGGCATAAGCACCTAGCGCAGCATTTTGTGTACCTGTTGAAAAAGCACCCGCATTAAATCCTACAAAAGTTCCATCACTAGATGTGGTGGCAAAACCAGCATTACGTCCCACAGCTGTATTGCGAGAGCCAGTTGCATTGTCATTCAGTGCTCCTGCACCAATAGCTGTATTTTCGGTTGCGCCTGCATTGCCTTGTGACGCATTGTATCCGATGGCGGTATTGTTGGCTCCCGAGTTGTTAAACAGCGCATGCCATCCCACAGCAGTAGAATTGCTGGCTGTAGAGGTACTACCAAACATGGCTTCCCAACCAATTACGGTATTGGCACTTCCGTTGTTTCTTCCAAGAGACCGTTCCCCAATAGCCACATTTTGAGAGCCAGTTGTTGCATCTTGGTGGGCTTGGTAGCCTACAGAAGTATTGGATGAACCAGTGGTTAATGCAAAAGAAGCTTGTGTTCCAACCGCAGTGTTGAAGCTAGCCCTATTGTTGTTTAAAGCTTGAAAACCGAGTGCCGCATTGTTAGCGCCAGTTAAATTATTTCGCAAAGCTTGAAAACCAACTGCAGTATTGTTACTCGCTGTAGTATTGGCGCGCAGGGCTTCAAATCCGATGCCCGTATTGTTGTTACCAGAAGAATTGGTGCGTAAGGATTCAAATCCGAAGGCGGCGTTTGCACTACCTGTATTTGAAGTTAACGCACTATTGCCAATGCCTGTGTTTTGAATTCCAGTTATATTTGAAGCCAGAGCACTATTGCCAATGGCTACATTATCATTAGCAGTATTGAGTAACAATGCATTGTTTCCAAAAGCAGAGCTATTGGTGGTAGCACCTGCATTTAAGGCACCAACTCCAACAGAAGTACTTGTTAGGCCAATTTTTCCTGCGGGTAAATTATTTCTTCTAAAAGCAACATCTACATTGGTTGCAGCAGCAGTTCCGATAAAGTTGGTTCCGTCTACAATGTCTGTGTTTCCTATTGTAAGCCAACCTGATCCCCCAGTAGCAATTCGAATCCAGGGACCAGTTGGAGAACTCAGATAGTAAAATCCTGGAGAAACATCGCCACTTGTAGCCGTGTTGTAAACCAATTCGGATGTGGTTCCAGTAGTTACTGTAACAGTAGTTGTGTTCACCAAAGCAACTCTCGGAATTAATAAGCCATCAGTAGTAGAGGTAACATCCAATGCACCCTCAGGGGCCAAGGTTCCGATACCAACTTGGGCATGAATAGCTTCTGTTGAAAACCAAATGCCAATTAGAATGAATACAATTTTTATTTTTTTCATAAGCAGCCCTATTTTCAAGTTACAATTAAAAACGCCTCCCAATGTAGAGAGGCATTTTCAAATTATAATGAACGTTAGTTTTAACGTTTGATTACTCGTATTGTTTTCACTTCTTCACCTTGAGATACAATCACATTGTATATTCCAGATGGATAAGCTGAACCCATTTGTAAATCGGATATAGAATTAAGATCTATTTGTTTGCTTTCTACCAATTTACCTAACATGTCATACACTTTAATAGCTATGGTGTCTTCGGTTGAAGTAGTTATGTCCAATCCGAAACTTTCTCCAAACGGGTTGGGAGATACGATAGCGTTAAATGGTATTGTTGAATTAGTTGCATCTATTGTTCTTGCAGCACCTGGCATCGTTATCGTACATGGTTTTCCATAAGGCCCAAATACGCCATTGATTTCCAATGC
>CAZAJH010000059.1:0-9106 GCA_964485385.1 uncultured Flavobacterium sp. | reverse complement strand
CAATAATCATTTCTTTTAACTTTTCTCTGTAGGCTTCAAGTGCATCTACTTTTGCAAGCAAACCGTAAAATTTGCCTGATTTTATTACGGGTAGAACACTCATTTTTGAGGACTCAAATTTATCCATTATCAATTCCATTCCGTCGTCGTGATTCAAAACTTCTTTGGGTTGAATCAGTACTTCTTCTACAGTAGTAAATTTGATTCGATACGGATTAAAAGCAAAACTTCTAATGGCATCAAAATCAATCACGCCCAATAACTTTTCTTTTTCATCCAGAACTGGAATCAGGTTTTGATGGGAATTGGAAACATACTCAACCGCATTTTCCAATGATTTTTCAAGTTGTATAGTATGTACTTCCGTTTGAACCAACTTCAAAAAATCAATACTTTGGAGAATGTTTTTGTCTTTATCACTGGTAAAAACCTCGCCTTTGTCTGCCAACGTTTTTACATCCATCGAATGTTTTTCGAACTGTCGGGAAACCGCATAACTAATCGAAGAAACAATCATCAACGGCACCATCAAGTCATAACCGCCTGTAATTTCACCTATCAAAAATATTCCTGTCAAAGGCGCATGAAACAAGCCACTGAGTATTCCAGCCATTCCCACAATGGTAAAATTAGTTATCGGTAAATTCGAATTGATTCCGGTTAAAGACATGAATTTGGACACAAAAAAGCCCAAATACGAACCCACAAAAAGTGACGGTGCAAAATTACCGCCATTACCGCCTGAGCCGAGTGTTAATCCAGTGGCAAATGATTTTAGTATGGCAGTTAATCCAATAAAAATGAGTAACAACCATTCGTTGCTTTTGTGACTTTCTAATAGTGTATTTTCTAGTATAATTTCAGGATGTTGTGTCGATAATGTTTTGATACTTTCATAACCTTCACCAAAAAGTGTAGGAAAAAAGAAGATCAAAATAGCTAACAAACCCGAGCCAAGCAATGCTTTTCTGTAGCTGTTGTTTTTGAATTGACTGAAATACTGTTCTACTTTCCTGAAGTTTCGCGCATGCCATACTGATACCAACCCGGCAAGAATACCCAGCAGAATATAATACGGCGTATTGTGAAAATCGAAGTTTTGTTCCTGTTCAAAACTCAATAAAATATCCTGACTCAACAGTATTTTAGAAACCAAAGCTCCCGTTGCAGCTGCAATAATAATCGGAATAAACGCCGAAATGGTTATATCCGTCAGTACCACTTCAATAGCAAATAAAACGCCAGCAATAGGCGCATTGAACGCGGCTCCAATACCTGCCGAAACCCCACAAGCCAGCAGTAGAATTCGGTCTTTCTGCGAAAGCTTATATTTTTGAGCATAATTGGAACCGAATGCAGCTCCTGTTATTGTAATAGGACTTTCTAATCCGGCTGATCCACCTAAACCCACTGTGAGCGAACTAGTTATAATTTGAGCGTACATTTGTTTTTTGGGCAAGATTCCGCCTTTTTTGGCTACTGCGTATAAAATTCGGGAACTTCCTTTTTCTATCGAACCATCCAAAAATTTCCGTATTACAAAAACCGTAAGAACAATACCGATGATTGGAAAAATACTATTGGCGTAAGGTAGTTTTAAATATTGATTGGCATAGGTGGCAAAAGTAAATACGTAATGCGCAAAACTTTTCAATACAATAACGGCAAACGCACACGAAATAGCAACCGCAACACTCGATAAATAGATAAAGTTGCGTTCGGATAAAAGTGTTTTCGCCAAGAAGAACAACGATTCCAAGTTTCGCATTCTCTTTCTAAAAAACAACAAAACACTAGCTGTAATTCGGTTTGGCATTTTTGGTTTGATGTGAATTACAAAAATAGTCTTTTATAAGTTACAGTCAAGTTTTAACCGCAAGGTTCGCAATGTTTGGAACAAAGTTCGCAAGGATTTCTTTAGTTTCTCAAACCCGTGTTCCAAAAAAGCAACACAGATTTGAGAAATTGGAGAAATCTTTATTTATAAAACAAGTGGTTTAACATCACCAGTTGCTGTTATGATGTAATAACGATTGTTTCTAATAATGGTGTTTTTAGGCAACTGATCTTCTTTCAATTTGATTCGGATGGTGATTTCGTAAAATGCTTGAATCGTGGGTTCGGTAATATCGGCATTGAAAACAAAATTATGGTCTTTTACCAAAGCCGCATTGTAGTATTCGGTGGTGTTTTTCTTGATTGTATTTACTTCACTTTTTGGATCAAAATTAGCGTTGGCTTGCGAATAGGCTTGGTAACTGCGGTAGCTTTCCATCGGATACGTTACATTAAAACCTTCTTGTAAAATTTTCTCTTTTTTGTTCAAATCGGTATTCATAATGAGCGAATAATTGTTCATCATGTCTTTGAATTGCTCCAAGGCTTTCTTTTGCATTTGCAAGCGCACCATATCAAAATTGGTGGTAACATAATCGACTTTGGCCAAGTCGTAAATTTCGTTTTTACCGCAAATGGCTACAATTTTATCAAAATCATTATTGACTCTAAACTTGATAATAATGTTCTTTTTTAATTCGAATCCCGACGGTTTTTCGTTGTACGTTTTCGGATTAAAAATCTTTTTTTCTACGGCATAATCGTAAGTTGGAACAAACGAAATCATATCGGTTTCTACTTCAATTTCTTTGTTGAAAGCACTCAATTCTTTCATCACATTATTTACGCGTTCGTCCATTAAGCTCGTAGCTTCTTCGGCGGTTTTTCCCAATTGTAAAATACTAAAAGTAGCAATTTGAGCCGTGGCGCGTTCGTTGTAAATTCCCTTAATGACCAAAACCATCTCGTCTTGTGTACTCGAAGTCGTTGGAATCGTATTTACCCGATTGACCTGATAATTTCCGTTTCCGTAATTGGCGTTTCCTTTTTGTTCAGCATAGTGCGCATTTCCTAAATCTTGGGCATTGCAAATACTAGCAAAAGCGATTGATGCGGTGAGGGTTGTAATAAAATTTGTTTTCATAATACTATTTTTTAAAGTTTAACGATGCAATACTACAGGCAATTTCAAAAAATAGTTTGGCAAAACTACTTTCAACTCACTGTAAACTTTTTTACTACATTTACAGTACTTTTGCAGTAGATTTTCAGTAGTAAAAGCCATCTTAATTGTACTTTTGATTCGAGTTAAACCATGACAGAATTGGAGTTTTTTCAACTTTTAAAGAAAAAAGTGCTGGTGAAGTACCAAGAGCACTATCCTTTTTTTCAAGGAAATTGGAAAACCTTTAGCTCGCAAGACATACAGAATTTAATTGGTTTAATCGAAGTACAATGCAAGCAAACCATTAGTGAAAAATGGATTTATACGCATTTAAAACCCGAGAGCAATAGTAAAATTCCACGCAAAGACATGCTCAATATATTATCGGAATTTGTGGGTTATTCGGGTTGGGATGAGTTTACTTTTGAGAAAAAAACGCATACAGTTGCATCAAAACCCTCATCAACCAGTAATAATTCGAAAAAAGTATTTTTAGTTTTAGTATTGATAATGGTAATCGGAATAATCAGTTTCATTAGCTTGAATAGGAACAAATCACCCGAAGCCCAAACCATTGAATTGCAGAATGAATTTACCAAGGAAAAAGTCAACAGTGAGGAAGTTAAAGTATTTCAGGTAAGCGATTCGATCCAAACCGAATTAAAGGTTAAAGAAGGTAAAGTAGCAGTAGCAAATTCGGTCGATAAAAAAACGCAATTGGTCATCCAGAGTCCGTTTTACAAGTCCAAAACCATCACCATTGATCCTACAGTTCCTGCCGCAGATCCGATCCAAAAAGTGGATTTAAAGCCCGACGATTATGCGATGATGCTCAAAGCCTTTATGGTTTCGGATATCAAAAATTGGCAAACACGTAAAGAACAGTTGAACCAAATTTTATCGGATAATTTGGAGGTAATAGTAATGTTGAAAGGCGATTTAGGAGCCGAATTTTTTAATAAAAATGAATTTTCACAAATGTTGGTTGTGCCTTCCGCATCACTCAAAAAAATGAAAATTGTTGAAATCAAAAACGATGCTTCCGATAAAATTCAATTCATTCGCATCAAACAAGAATAAGATGAAACAGTCAATATTAATAGTGTGTTTTTTTATCATCGGATTTTCGTGTAGGAGTCAATCTGTCAAAGAAGAAAACGTGATGGAAACCTCTTCCAAGAAAGTGACTTTGAATCAAAGAATGAATTTCAAAGTATTGAATGCTTTTCAAAACAATTCAAAATTCAAAGTAGAAGATCTATTTGGCTATTTTCAATTGCTAACCGATCCTAGTGTAGATGCTGATCTGAAGAACGAGGTCATCAAAACCATCGAACAATTGTATAAAAACAGCAATAGTAACATCATTGATTTTACTGCTGAATCAAGGGAATTAATTCCGTTAGCGCAGTTTCTTCAAAAACTACTCATTTCCGAACCTATTTTATTTACTATTTCAGAAGCAACGAGTTTCAATTCGGTTACAGAGAACAGTTGGACTACTTCGTATGCTGTCACTCGAATGAAATCAGGCGTTACAAAAACCTACAAGATCAATCAAATAGTTTATTTTTTGGATGAAAACAAACCATTCGGCAATACGACGAAGTGGGTGCAAAGTACGTATTTAGGCGAAATGAAGTAATTTACTTTAGGTTTCGCAAGGCTTCACGTTTACTCAATGGTTTTAGAGTGGTTGCATCAACATAGTTTAGAACGCCATTTGGATTGAAGCGACCGTAGTCACGCAATGCCCAACCAATTGCTTTTTGGATAAAAAATTCATCCGAGTCTTTGTGTTGTTCACAAACGGAAGTAAGCAAATCGAAATTGGTGTTTTTTTTGTAACTCAATTGGAATAAAATGGCACTTCGGTTGAGCCACATGTTTTTTGAATTGGAGAAGCGTTCAATAGTTGGCAAGGTTTCGTCTGGAAATTGAAGCAAATAATTGCCCAAAACATATTTTGCCAAAAAATCAACCGTATCCCACCACGAGTGAGTTGTAATGAGTTTTTCAATCAGATGGATATCATCAATTGTGTTGGCTTTTTTCCCTTCATCAATCATAATCTCCAAACCACAATAGTGGAATTCGCGTTCGGGTTTTTGAAATAATTCCCAGGCCAGCGAACGAAAGTTTTGTTTGATTTCGGCTGGGTGCTTTTTCCAATGAATTTTCAAAATGGCTCTACGCTCGTCGGTTTTAATCCCTAAAAATGGAAACTTGTTTTTCATGTAATTTTCCATTGGTATCGCTGTTTCGCGATCGGCTTTTAGTTGTAATTCGGCGGTCAAATTAGCTATAAAACTCATGTCTTATTTTGATTCAATTCTATTAATTTTTCTTTACAATGATCCCTTAATTCATCGAAAAAAGAGGTGAATTCATCTTCAAATTCGGGGTAAAATTGTTTAATCTCTGTTACCGCTTCGTGCATGTTTACGCGGTTTTTGGTTCGGTGATCCATTTGAAAGAGAATCATTTCCAATCCTGCCAAAGAGGCGTAACTTACCAACCAATTGCGGGCCATCATATACGGAATCATTCCTTTTGTTTTCTCGGTTAAAATGGAATAATGCTCGCGAAGCAATTGGTAAAAGTTTTCGGCATAATCTTCTAACTTTTCAGCCGAATAGTTAGACCAATTTTTAGCTAAAAAATGATCATAAACTATATCCATAATCACGCCCGAATAATGGCCGTATTTGTCGTGCAATCGATGCTTACTTTTCCGGTAAATAGGATGAGCATCGGTAAAGGTGTCAATATAACGATGCAATAAAATACCTTTTCGGAGTTCGTCGGGATACTCCAAATAACTGTTTCCACGCACACTATCGGCCATGAAGTTGCCAATTTTAAGCAAGTCATTGTTTCCAGAAAGATAGATGTGGGCTAAGAAGTTCACTAGTGGTGTTATTTTTAATTCGTTTGCGCTATCACGAAAGGCTAAAATACAAAAAAGTGAGCAATTTGACTAGTGCTCACTTTTTTGGTATAAAGATTTGAATGATTAAAATTTAAAGTTTACACCTAGATTTAATTTGGGCACATTTTCATCTTCAAATGTTTCAAAGGTATTATCTAATTCAAGATTGATACCAATATTTTTTGTAATCCAGTAACGAGCCCCAATTTTTCCACCAAGTAAAAGTTCGTCTCTATCCAATACATTTGATTGAATAACACTAAAACCTTCATTTGTGGATTCGTAAAAGCCTGTGTAAAATATTCTTGACCTTCCCAATGATACGCCGGTGTACAAGTCGAATTTGGAAGTGTCAATTCCTATCATTTTACTCCAATCGTAATTAAGAGATACACTAATTCCGATTGACTTATCATTTGTTGTAGGATAGTATGAATAGTTTCCGGGTAAGTAGTACGTGTAATCTCTACTTTGAAAATAATTGAAATTAATTCCAATTGAAACCTCACTGTTGAACCATCTTTCGTAACCGACTGTTGCATCTATTCTTGGAGTTTCATCTACACTGTTGAAACCACGTTGAATGTTAAACTGGTTTTTTTGAAACTTAGGTTGTTCTTGAGCATTAGCGGATACTAACCCCAAAATTAAGACGAATAGCGTAATTGTTTTTTTCATAATTGGTTTGTTTTTGTTTCCACAAATGAAATCAAATGTTTTCTTAAGAAATTCTCAATTGGCTTACTTTAACAAATGCTAACATTACCTTAACATAGGTAGAATACAATTGTTAAAAAACTAAAGAAAGCCCTATTTTGTTCGTCAACAACTTTATATATTTGTAGTTTAATCTTAAAATCATAACATGACTCTCATCAAATCAATATCAGGAATTCGTGGTACTATCGGCGGAAAAGTAGGTGACAATCTCACGCCCGTTGATGCTGTAAAATTTGCTTCAGCCTACGGAACATTTTTAAAAAATAATATCAAAAAAGACAAACTTACCGTAGTCATCGGTCGTGATGCGCGAATTTCAGGACCTATGATTCACAATTTGGTGGTCAACACCTTGATAGGTCTAGGTATTGATGTGATTGATTTGGGTTTGTCAACGACACCAACAGTTGAGGTTGCCGTTCCTTTGGAGAAAGCCGACGGTGGAATTATTTTGACCGCTTCGCACAATCCGAAGCAATGGAATGCACTGAAGCTATTAAACGAAAAAGGCGAATTTTTAAGTGGTGCTGATGGTGCCAAAATATTGGAGATTGCCGAAGCCGAAGCGTTTGATTTTGCCGATGTGGATTCGTTAGGCGAAGTCACGATTAATGATTCGTATATGGATATTCATATTGACGAAGTACTAGAATTACCTTTAGTAGACGCGGAAGCAGTCGCGAAAAAGAAGTTTAAAGTGGTTGTTGATGGCGTAAATTCGTCAGGTGGAATTGTGATTCCTAATTTATTGGAACAAATGGGCGTTGAAGTTGTAAAATTGTACTGCGAACCCAATGGTCATTTTCCGCACAATCCCGAACCGTTAAAAGAACACTTGGGTGACATTTGTAAATTGGTTGTGGAAGAAAAGGCCGATTTTGGTATTGTTGTTGATCCCGATGTAGATCGTTTGGCGTTTATTTCTAATGATGGTGAAATGTTTGGTGAAGAATATACTTTGGTGGCTGTAGCCGATTATGTACTGAGTAAAACACCAGGTAACACAGTTTCTAATATGAGTTCTTCCCGCGCGTTGCGAGACATTACCAATAAGTACAAAGGAAGTTACCAAGCTAGTGCAGTGGGCGAGGTAAATGTAGTCGAATTGATGAAGCAAACCAATGCTGTTATTGGTGGCGAAGGGAATGGCGGCATTATTTATCCTGAATTGCACTACGGTAGAGATAGTCTGGTGGGTGTGGCGCTATTTTTGACTCATTTGGCCAATTTGAATATGACTGTGGCTGAGTTAAGAGCGAGTTATCCGCAGTATTACATGAGTAAAAATAAAATCGAGCTCACTCCTCAAATTGATGTAGATGGAATTTTGGCTGCGATGACACAGAAATACAAGAATGAGGATATTTCGACTATTGATGGTGTGAAAATTGACTTCCCAACCGAATGGGTACATTTGAGAAAATCGAATACCGAACCGATTATTCGAATTTACACCGAAGCCCCAACACAAGCAGCAGCAGACGCATTGGCATTGCGAATTATTGATGAAATTAAAACAATTGCGGGTATATAGTCGGCTTTTCTCTATTGAATACTAACAAGCTGACAATAGCAGTAACGGTCAGGTTTTTTAAAATTAATTTATGCTACAATCCATTACCCGATTTTTTTTATTAATTGCGCTTTCTCTTTTGGTTGAAAGTTGTATGTCGGTAGAGCAATACAACAAAAAAATCACTCAACCGATTGCTGTTGAAAAACTGCAAAAAGACATCGATTTTACCCAACGGAAACTCCAAAAATTGTATCCTAATTTATACGGTTATATTCCGAAAAAAGATTTGGATGCCAAATTCGATAGCATTCGAAAAGTGGTTAACAAACCCATGACGAGTAAAGAGTTTTATTTTGTGATTAGTCCATTAATTGCGGCCGTTCGTCAGGGCCATATGACCATGTCGCCTGCCTTGAAAAAATTACCCAAGAAAGAAGCAAAGCGAATCAAAAAAGCGGGAGATGGCCCCCTGTCACAGTTTGCTTATGAATGGCAAAATGACCAATTGTTTATTGTTAAGAACAAATCCAAAAACAAACAAATTGCGCTGGGGACGGAAGTGGTTGCTATCAATTCTATTACACCACAAGCGATTTACAATAAATACCGAAAATCGTTTACTTCCGACGGATTTAACACCACATTTTTGCGAAAATTTTTTAGTAAAAGATACCCCAATTACATGATCAATGAGGTTGGTATCAATGACAGTTTGACTTTTCAATTCAAATACAAAGACTCCCTTTATACGCAAGTGGTTTCGCGTTTTAAATCGGATGAGAATAAGTCTAAAAAAGGTGGTGCTATATCCAATGGCGAGGTTAAAAAAGGTTCCGACACCGTAAAGCAGGTAGTTGGAAAGTCGAGTGACAAAGCCAAAATCAAGGCAGAGAGGAAGAAAAAGCGTATTTATGGTTATGACGAAACCACAAAAGAG
>CAZAJH010000058.1:0-9165 GCA_964485385.1 uncultured Flavobacterium sp. | reverse complement strand
AAGACAAGCTAAAGCTTGTGTACCTCAAGCCCACCGGGCTTGCTCCTTTTAATTTCAAATCATCAATTTCAATCTGAAGTTGGTTTATTTTCATGGCTTTTGATTTTATTTACAACAAAGACAAGCTAAAGCTTGTGTACCTCAAGCCCACCGGGCTTGCTCCTTTTAATTTGCTTTGCCAATTCGCTACGCTCGGGTCAAATCATCAATTTCAATCTGAAGTTGGTTTATTTTCATTAGTTGATAATTTAAAACAAAAATAGAAATTCTGTATTAAATTGAAAGTGATTTAACCGCAAAGTGCGCAAAGATTTCGCAAAGAGCACAAAATAGTTTTATCCTAGCCCCGATTGCAGCAAGTATCCTTTTTTGTTTTACCAATTACTTTTGAATACATAAAAAACATAGGCTGTAAAGCCACGCTAAATTTGTACAAAAAAGATACTGCGAAAAGCGGGACGACTGTTCTAAAAAAATCAATTGGTCTGCTCCTAAAAAACTCAAACAGCCACCGTTAATTTATCGGGATTGTACCCAATGTACGGCATAACGGTTTCTTTGAAAATGACGCCGTATTCTTCGAGTTCTTTTAAAATGGGTTCGTAGACTTCTTTGCGGATGGGCAATTGTACGCCGGGTGTTTTGATGTTACCGTTCAAGATATGTAAGGTAGCCATTGCGACCGGTAAACCCACGGTTTTGGCCATGGCGGTGTAAGTTTGGTCGTCGCCAATACACACCATTTTGGAATCAATTTGTTGTTCTTGACCGTTCAACTCGTAGCCAAATTTGTGGTACATGACAATCATGTCTTTGTCGTTGGGTTGTAGTGTCCATGAGTCGTTTAAGATGCGCTCTAAAATTTGGGCTGGCGTTGCATTTTTGAGGCCAATTTTTTTGTTGGGATTGAATAAATCGAGTTCCAGGAGTTTGTCCCACATGATGTCGTCTTGCTCGATGTTGAGTGCCAAACGCATTTTGATTTCCACCGAATCGGTTGGATGATAGGGCAAAAACGAGTTGGTGTATTCGCGGAAACTCATGGTTTCAGAGTTTTCCATAACATACGTATCGTCGGTCATTCCGAGTTGGACAAACATATTCCATGCTTTAGAATAACCCACTCTTCGGATAGTACCGCGGTATAGAGTAAGTACGTCGTCTAAACCATAAACACTTCTGTATTTGAGAGAATCGCGGTTGGCATAAGCTTCAAATTTGCCGTATCCTTCTACCAATAAAAACTCCGTTCTTCGAAATAATTTGTGGTATGGAATGTATTTGTATTTGCCTTCTTGGATGAATTTGGCAGCGCCACCTTGTCCGGCCAGAACTACGTTGCGTGGCGCCCAAGTGAATTTGTAGTTCCACAAGTTGTTGTCGGATTCGGGAGCGACTAGCCCGCCACAAAACGATTCGAAAAGCAACATTTTTCCGCCTTTTTCTCGGATTTCGTCAATAACTTTCATGGCACTCATGTGGTCAATCCCTGGATCAAGACCAATTTCGTTCATAAAAACCAGGTTGTTTTCTTTGGCTGCAGCATCTAAACTTTGCATTGCATCTGAAATGTAGGATGCGGTAACCATGTGTTTTTTGAACGTGATACAATCCTTGGCTACTTCCACGTGCATGTGTGCCGGCAACATCGAAATGACAATGTCCGCTTTTTGGATTTCGGCATGACGTTGGGTTTCGTTGTTGATATCGAGTTGAATGGCGGTTGCGTTGGGATGGTTGTTGGTTTTTCGTTGGGCTAACTCTAACGACAAATCGCCTATAGTTAGGTGTACGTTTTGCTCGTTCGACTTGTTTAAAAGGTATTGAATTAACGACGATGCCGACCGACCAGCGCCAATAATTAGTATATTTCTCATGGTTTGTTTGTAATAGAGCGCAAAATTAGAGAAAAAATATCGGATTTGGAGGCAATTTTCTTTTCAATATGAATTGATAAAGAGTGATTGTTTCAAAAGTTAAATCCTCTTTTTAATACACCTGACCGGTTTTTGAAATCTGTCAGGTGTAGATTTTTGGAACGAAAAATTTAGATATTTTGATTTTGAAATGTTATTCCAAGCCCTCCAATTCTTCTAAATCCTTTTTGGCTTCTTGTTTGGTTTCTATTTTTTGCTGTTCAAATTGTTGGTCTACTTCCACTTCATCTTTGATAAAAGCTGTTTTTACCACTACAATAGCTGCACAAATATAGGTGACGATGAATAATCGCTTGGGCCAGGTGCGTTGTTTGGTTTCCGATTTAACAAAAGCCAATACAATAAAAACAGTTGCTATTCCGATAGGAGCAAAGGCCAAAGTATCTAATGGTAGAACCGAAAACAACACGCTCAGTGCAGTAAAAATGTAGGCTAGGATCAAAAAGGTCTTTCTCATGATTATATTCCTGATGCTGAGGTTAATGCTAGTTGTCCGGTTCCCACAGGAATACTGAATTTCATCAAAGCGGGAACTTTTTTGGCATCGGCAGTAAGCCAGATTAGATTTTTGTCTTTTCCACGTAAGGCATCAGTTCGGGCGCCTATGGATAATTTGTAGCATAGTTTATCACCTAAATTTCCAGCATCAACAGTTTCAGTTCCCATGAATTTGAGTGTAACAGGAATTTCTTTTTCATCAAAAACAATTGTAAATGATTTGGTTTGGCCAGCTTTCATTTTCGAAAAATCCAGTGTTCTTACTTTGTACAGAAGTGAAATCGCATCTTGAGTAGAAGCCCCGATAGTCAATTTTCGTTCTCTTTCGGGTGCGTTTTTCTTTTTTAATGTACTTGTAATGGTATTGCCTTTGAAAACATATTTTTCTTTTTTGGTATAACCGCCTTCATCAATACTTCTTTTGTACAAGCTGGGTTTTAAACTTGCCGGATTGACATAGGCTTCGTAAATATCTCTAATTTTAAAAAATTTGTCCCATTTGCTGAATGTTGATAATTCACAACTCAAATGCAAATACGTGTTTTTTGAGGTATTCACCATTTCGGTAGACATGGTTACTTGAGCCAAATGTGTCATCAAGCCACTCATGTTGTAAGAGCCAGCGTAAACCAGACGCTCTCCAGCAGGAACTGGCGGCGCTTTTTCGGGCGAGAAAGAACATAAAACGACTAAACTAACTAAAAATAATACGGTTTTTTTCATGCTGAATAAATAAAGTGCAAATATAATTGTTTAAACTTTTTAATGGTTAAAATAAACCCAAAAGTCCTTTTTTCTTCCTCATATAACTGATAAATTTGTTTAAAATTATACAGAATTAAAAAATGGACAAAAAAATACTTTCAGCAGCTGGTTTTTTTGGGATGACAGCAATTATTTTGGGTGCGTTTGGAGCTCATGCCCTAAAAAAAGTACTCACAATAGATCAGTTAACGAGTTTTGAAACGGGTGTTAAATACCAAATGTACCATGCCTTGTTGTTGCTTTTTTTGGGAATGAATCAGCAACTAGCTGTCAAGATAAAGAAACTGCTTTTTGTGTTAATTGTAATAGGAATTTTGTTTTTTTCGGGCTCGATTTATTTGCTCTCAACAACAGCAATTACCAATGTTAATTTTAAATCAATTGGTTTTATTACCCCTGTTGGAGGTTTGTTTTTGATCGTTGCTTGGGCGATTTTGATGGGGCATTTTTTAAAGAAAAGAGGATAATTTTTTGCTTAATTAACAAGGTTGTAACAATTAATTTTTACCTTTGTACTCTATTTCAAATAGCAACAAATTAAATTTTTATGGATAACTACGCCCAATTAACGAAATCGATTTCGTTAGAAAAGTATGGAATAACCAACACGCAAGAAGTGATATACAATCCGTCGTATGAGCTTTTATATGAAGAAGAATTAAAATCCGATTTACAAGGTTACGAAAAAGGCCAACTAACAGAACTTGGTGCTGTAAATGTAATGACAGGTGAATTTACAGGTCGCTCTCCCAAAGATAAATACATTGTAAAAGATAGTGTTACCGAAAATACCATTTGGTGGAACGCTGATAAAGCGGTAAACGACAACAAACCAATCTCTCAAGAAACTTGGAACGCACTCAAGCAAACTACAGTACATCAACTTTCAGGTAAGCGTTTGTTTGTGGTAGATGCTTTTTGTGGAGCCAATGAAAATACACGATTAAAAGTACGCTTCATTATGGAAGTGGCTTGGCAGGCGCATTTTGTAAAAAACATGTTTATTCGTCCAACTGAAGAAGAGTTGGAAAACTTTGGAGAACCCGATTTTATTGTAATGAATGGTTCTAAAACCTCTTTTAAAGACTATGCTGCTCATGGCTTAAACTCTGAGGTGTACATTGCATTTAATTTGACCGAAAAAATACAGATTATTGGCGGAACTTGGTATGGTGGGGAAATGAAAAAAGGATTGTTCTCGATGATGAACTACTATTTGCCCTTACAAGGAATAGCCTCTATGCACTGTTCGGCCAACAAAGGGAAAGACGGTGATGTAGCCGTTTTCTTCGGGTTGTCTGGTACAGGAAAAACGACGCTTTCTACCGATCCTAAACGCGAATTAATTGGTGACGATGAACACGGTTGGGACGATGATGGTGTGTTTAATTTTGAAGGTGGATGCTATGCCAAAACCATCGACTTAAGTGCTGAAAATGAACCCGATATTTATGCAGCAATCAAACGGGATGCGCTGTTGGAAAACGTTACGGTTGACGCGAATGGTACAATCGATTTCAAAGACGGTTCAGTTACTCAAAATACACGTGTTTCGTACCCGATTCATCACATTCAAAACATCGTAAAACCCGTTTCCAAAGCAGGACATGCTACCAAAGTGATTTTCTTAACGGCTGATGCTTTTGGGGTAATGCCTCCAGTTTCTAAATTAACTCCCGAACAAACTAAGTATTATTTTCTCTCTGGTTTTACAGCTAAATTAGCGGGTTCTGAGCGCGGTGTAACACAGCCTGAGCCTACTTTTTCTGCTTGTTTCGGGAAAGCCTTTTTGTCGTTGCATCCAACCAAGTATGGTGAGGAGTTAGTGAAAAAAATGGAACAACACCATGCGACGGCTTACATGGTAAACACAGGTTGGAACGGAACAGGGAAACGCATTTCCATCAAAGATACACGCGCCATCATAGATGCTATCTTGGATGGTTCGATTGAAAAAGCAGAAACTAAAATGATTCCGGTTTTCAATTTTGAAGTGCCAACATCTTTGCACGATGTGAATTCGGCTATTTTAGATCCAAGAGATACCTACACAGACGCATCCGAGTGGCAAACCAAAGCCGAAGATTTAGCAGCGCGATTCATCAAAAACTTTGCACAATATACAGATAATGCTGAAGGACAAAACTTAGTAAAAGCAGGTCCGCAGTTGTAAGAGTTTCAATCTTAACCAAACTTAACTAAATGAAAAGTCTCGCTTATAGGGCGAGACTTTTTTATTGTTGTAAAAAAATAGTTATTTTCCTTTGTTGGCTTCGGCAATGTATTTTTCTAGAGCCATAGTCATCGAGGGAGTTTCTGGCGTTGGTGCCATAATATCGATGCGTAAACCATGTTCCAAAGCTTCTTTTTGGGTTGTGCTTCCAAATACGGCTATTCGGGTATTGTTTTGTTTAAAATCGGGAAAGTTTTTGAAGAGCGATTTGATTCCAGTTGGACTAAAGAAAGCCAAAACATCATAGTATACATCGGCCAAATCAGATAGGTCACTCATTACCGTTTTGTAAAAAGTACTCGGTGTCCAATTGACTTTCAAATTGTTTAAAGTTTGCGGAACATCAGCATTCAATTGGTCTGAAGAAGGAAGTAAGTACTTTTCTTCTTTGTATTTTTTGAATAACGATGACATATCAACAAAATCTTTTTGCCCTACATAGATTTTGCGTTTACGATATACAACATATTTCTGAAGGTAAAATGCAATGGCTTCTGATTGACAAAAATACTTCAAATCTTCCGGTACTTTGTATCGCATTTCTTCGGCTACTCTAAAAAAGTGATCCACCGAATTTTTACTCGTCAATATTATCGCTGTGAAATTATTCAAATCAATTTTTTGAGCTCTAACATCTTTCGCGCTAACGCCTTCCACATGGATAAAAGAACGAAAATCTATCTTTACCTTATATTTTTGTTGGATGTCGTGATAAGGCGAGTTCTCAACTTTAGGTTCTGGTTGCGATACTAAAATCGTTTTAACTTTCAAATTTGACATTCTTATGCTCTAAATTTTGTAATCAAATAATATAGGAAATAGTACGGTGCTATTTCGAGTGCGCAAAGATATAAAATAAAATAAAACAACTTACTTATAATTAAGTTTTGATAAATCTTCAAAGAAAAAAGATAAGTCAGTAGGTTTATTATCAATAATATAACAATTAATGCGTATAGTAGATAATTTGATACTAAATCATTGTAAAACAAAATAATAGTCACGGGAAGTAGCAGCACACCCAAATAGGTTCGGAAACTTACCTTTTGCAAATTGAACTCTTCAATGACTTCTTCAATCCCAAAAGTAGTGGCAATGATTTTTTCTACCAAAAATTTAGATAGAATAAACACCGTTAAGAAAGTAAAGATTTGAACAAATAAAATCCAATCAGTTTTAGTGCCGTAACCCAAATGATGGAAAATAATTTGAATAAAAAAAGAGAGCGAAATCAAGTTGGTAGTGAACAAAAAAACATTGAACCCGCTCATCAAATGACTACTTTCTTTGTATATTTTTAAGTATTTGTCGGAAATAATCAATCGAATAAAATCGTGGAATCGATTTTCAAACAAATTTCGAGTCAAAACAATCAATCCAAACGAAACAACAAAAAGTGCTGTCGCCCAATCAGTATTCTCAACAATGCGAGGATGTAATTCGAGTGCAATCATTGGCGTAAAATTACTAAAAAATACTTTTCTGCTACTATTATAAAATTATTAAGATTATCGCGTAATAAAATAAGTATTTTTGCAACTGTTATTTTTATCTCTTGCTATGAATTGTGGTATTGTAATTATCCCAACCTATAACGAAATTGAAAACATTGAAAGTATCGTACGAGCGGTTTTTTCGTTACACAAAGTCTTTCATATTCTTATAGTAGATGATAATTCGCCCGACGGAACCGCAAACAAAGTCATCCAATTGCAGCAAGAATTTCCCAATCAATTGTTTCTAGAACAGCGCTCAAAAAAAGCAGGTTTAGGAACCGCCTACGTTCACGGATTCAAATGGGCTTTGACAAGAGACTATGATTATATTTATGAAATGGACGCCGACTTTTCGCACAATCCCAATGATTTAGAACGTTTGTACGAAGCATGTCACTTCGAAGCCGCCGATTTAGCCATAGGGTCACGCTATGTAACGGGTGTTAATGTAGTCAATTGGCCACTGAGCAGGGTATTACTTTCTTATTTTGCTTCGGTTTACGTGCGAATGGTAACTGGAATGAAAATCATGGATGCCACAGCTGGTTTTATCTGCTACCGAAGGGCTGTTCTTGAAAGTATCAATCTCGACACGATCAAATTCATCGGTTATGCATTCCAAATAGAAATGAAATACAGAACCTTTTCAAAAGGGTTTGTTATCAAAGAAATTCCCGTTATCTTTACCGATAGAACCAAAGGGCAATCCAAAATGAGTGGCGCGATTATCAAAGAGGCTGTTTTTGGGGTTTTGTCCCTTCGAATAAAAAAGTTTTTCAACCGATTGTAAAAAAATGAACACTGTACTTATTAAAAACGCTAAGATTGTCAACGAAGGACAAATTTTTGAAGGGGATGTTTTGATAGAAGGCGAGATAATTACCGCAGTTTCAGAAAACATCAGTCCAAAATCACCCAATTGTAAAATCATTGATGCCGAAGGGAATTACCTCATTCCGGGTGCTATTGATGATCAGGTCCATTTCCGCGAACCAGGGCTAACGCACAAAGGCGATATTGAAAGCGAATCGCGGGCAGCTGTTGCGGGTGGAATTACCTCGTTTATCGAGCAACCCAACACGGTTCCCAATGCGGTGACCCAAGAATTACTCGAAGAGAAATACCAAATTGCAGCTCAAAAATCGTACGCCAATTATTCGTTTATGATGGGCGGAACCAATACAAATTTAGAGGAAATTCTAAAAACCAATCCGAAAAACGTAGCGGGATTGAAATTGTTTTTGGGTTCGTCTACAGGTGATATGTTGGTGGACAGTTCCGAAGCTTTGGATAAAATATTTTCGAATACTAAATTATTGATTGCTGTGCATAGTGAGGACGAAACTACAGTAAAAAATAATCTTGAAAAGTATAAATCAGAATACGGAGACGATATTCCAGTGCAATTTCATCCTGAGATTCGAAGTGTAGAAGCGTGTTATAAATCGACTGTAAAAATTATAGAATTAGCCAAGAAAACAGGTGCTCGCCTTCATGTTTTTCATATTTCAACCGCAAAGGAATTGGATTTATTTACCAATTCCATTCCATTGGAAGAAAAACAAATTACGGCAGAAGTATGCATCCATCATTTATGGTTTTCTGACGAAGATTATTTCACAAAAGGCAACTTAATTAAATGGAATCCTGCCGTAAAATCGGCTAGCGACAGAAAAGCACTTTGGGAAGCTTTGCTTGATGATCGAATTGATGTTATTGCCACCGATCATGCTCCTCACACATTAGAAGAAAAAAATCAAGTTTACACGAAAGCCCCATCGGGCGGTCCGCTTGTGCAACACGCTGTAGTGGCATTATTTGAAGCGTATCATCAGGGTAAAATAACAATTGAAAAGATCGTTGAAAAAATGTGCCACAATCCGGCTAAAATTTTCAAAATCGAAAAAAGAGGATTTATCAAAGAGGGGTTTTATGCCGATTTGGTTATTGTGGATATAGCCAAACCCTGGAGCGTAAACAAGGAAAATGTGTTGTACAAATGCGGTTGGTCGCCTTTTGAGGGAACCAATTTTAAATCGCGTATCATGCATACCTTGGTCAACGGACAAGTGGTGTATCAAAACGGTAAAGTAAAGGAAGTTAAAGCAGGTAAACGCTTGCTTTTTGATCGTTAAATCAACGAATATGAGAAAGCTAGTCGTAGTGTTTACAGTATTTTTGGTGTTGAGTTGTAGCAAAGGAATTGAAAAGCCCAACAATTTAATAGACGAAGATG
>CAZAJH010000057.1:0-9186 GCA_964485385.1 uncultured Flavobacterium sp. | reverse complement strand
AAGAAGATTACATCCGAGATTTTGATGCTTTCTTAGATTTTGTTCGATGAAAATTATTTACCTAACGCCACGAATCAATAACGAAGGCGGAGTGGCCCGAATATTGGCTGTAAAAACCAATGAACTCATCCAAAGATACGGTTACAGTATTGCTATTGCTACCCAAAATGGGGGTGATTATCCGTTGTTTTTTGATTTTAACAGCCAGATAGAGCGATTTGATTTTGAATTAAAAAAAGGAACTTGGAGTTTCATTAGCAACTACAGAAAAGCAGTTCATGCAATTCTGAAAAAATACAATCCCGATGTAGTGATTGTTACTGATAACGGACTCAAAGGTTACTTGTTTCGCTATTTGATTCGTTGTTCAAAACCCGTTTGGTTCGAAGTACACGGTTCCAAATTCAATGTTCAAACCCCTACGCACAGTTGGTATGCCAAAAAACGTTTTCAATTCCAGGTTTGGCTTCGCCAGAAAGGGTTGCAGCAATTTGATAAAGTGATTTTTTTATCAAATGAGAGCCGACAACAATGGCATTGCAAAAACAGTGAGGTAATTCCCAATATCAATTGGATTGATACGGTAAATTTTGCCGCACTCGAAAATCCAGTTGCCTTGTGTATTGCCCGAAATTCCTACGAAAAAGGATTGGATCGGTTGTTTTTTGCTTGGAGTGCAATCATCCAACAACAACCCCACTGGAAACTGCATTTGATTACGGAAAGCCAAGGCTATTTTGATATTAAAAAGCAGATAGAACAATTGAATTTGGAGGATTCCGTTCGGATTATCGATTCGCAGAAAGACATCCTAAAAAATTATCTTGAAAGCTCTATTTACTTAATGACTTCACACAACGAGGGATTGCCCATGGTTTTAATCGAGGCGATGAGTGCGGGTTTACCTGTTGTGGCATACGATTGTCCGATAGGCCCAAGATCCATCATTACCAACTCAGAAAACGGTTTTTTGGTTGCGGATGGAGACGTAAATCAGTTTGTAGATCGAGTGATTCAACTCATGGAAGACCCAAAATTACGGCTACAAATGGGTAAAAATGCTATTGAAAGCGCTCAGAAATACCAAGCAAAATCTATCATCGATCAGTGGCACAAACTTTTCCAATCGATAAAACACTAAACATCTGGTTTACAAATAACTCCCAACCGATACAAGTCAAAGCACAGTAAATTCGGATTTTTTTGGAAAATCATTTTTTTTAGAAATGGTTCTGAAAGACGAAAAATTTGGTAAACAAAACCATTCAATTTGTATTTTTTCAACAAAAGATAGTGTCGCAAAAGCGAATTAATTTCACCAATTTTTGGCAACTTCGATAAATGTTGTTTCCGAATTTTCACGGCTTCAACTGACTTGTTGAAAAACACATCATTGTCTTCGATTCCCAAATGATACACCGCATTATCAATGTGCAAAACAGCTATTTTATTACTGAATAATTGATAAGCAAAATAAATATCCAATCCATATAAATTGGCGTTTTCACTAAAATTATACAACTCAAAAATGTCTTTTCGAATGCACAAATTAGCCGACAAAATCGCGTTATATGGGTTTTGTTTCCGAATGTCGCTCGAAGCCGATTCGCGGTTTTTACCGTAATAATAACGCAAGGCTTTGTGGGGTGAAATTTCAATTTCTTGGTATTGAATTCCACCAATAATTACCTTAAATTCAATAGATAATGATTGGAGGTAATTTTGAATAAAGTTATGCTTAACAGGGAAAGTATCGGCATCCAAAAAAAGTAACCAATCAAATTGTGCCTTTTTACTTAATAAAGCTCGGGTTTGCGTTCTGCCTAAGTTACTAGTATTTTCAAAATAGTGAACATTGCTATCGAAATCAATTAATTGTCTGTTTTCAGTAACGAATTCGGTACTTGCATCATTCCAAACTATAATTTCAAAAGCTGTTTTACTTTCAACGCATTGTTCCCTTATTTCGTTAACAAGCGAAACTACATTGAAGTTGTAAGTTGGGATTAGAATCGAAATCATTTTTAGCGAATTAATCCGTAACGGAGAATGCAGTATAAAGCGTGAAAACCGTCTTTCCAATTGATTTTTTTTCCTTCATCGTAAGTTCTGCCATAATACGAAATGCCTACTTCATAAATTCTAACTTTCGGAATACGTGCAATTTTGGCTGTTACTTCGGGTTCAAAACCAAAACGTTTTTCCTTCAATTTTAGTGTCTGTAACATTTGTGTGTTGAACATTTTGTAACACGTTTCCATGTCGGTCAAATTCAAGTTAGTGAACATATTCGACCAAAATGTAAGGAATTTGTTGCCAATCGTATGCCAGAAAAATAAGACTCTGTGCGCATTTCCACCCATAAAACGTGAACCATAAACCACATCGGCAAAACCATCCAAAATAGGTTGTAATAAGATGTTGTATTCTTTCGGATCATACTCTAAATCGGCGTCTTGAATAATCGTAAATTCACCAGTAGCTTTTGCAATCCCAGTATGAAGCGCAGCCCCTTTTCCTTGATTGACTGCGTGTTCTAGAAAAATGATATTGAGTTCGCTATTGGTATTTTGATAATTCTTTATGGCTTGCGAAGTGTTGTCAGACGAGCAATCGTTTACAATAATGATTTCTTTTTCAATATTTTGCGAAAGCACAGTGTTTTTAACCTTGTCTAATATCAAATGGACGGTTCTCTCTTCGTTGTAAACAGGAATGATAATAGACAGTTTCTTCATTGTTGGTTTTAAAAAGACAAATCTACATTTCTTCTATGAAACTACAATAATTTGATTAGTTTTGTTTTGATGAAGGACTTTTTTTCAAAATATAAATGGGAAATCGGATTGGTCTTTTTCGGACTAATTTGGTTGAGTGTTGTCGATTTTTTTCTGCAGATGAGTAGTCAAAACTACATTTTTGCCGATTCTGATAATTATTTGGTCGCTGCCAAAAATTTGATGGTGTATCACCGCGGACATGATTATCGTCCGATTGTCATCTCATTTATATACGGGCTTCCTTATTTGTTTGGAGCCAACGATTCAACAGTTTATCTGTTTAGCTTCTATGTTAATTTGTTTTGCTGGTTGGCAACCGCTATTTTGGTTTTTAAAATAACTACTTCCCTTGTTCGACCTAAATTAGCTTTTTATTTTACACTATTGTTTTATGGTAGCTTGGGAACATTGACGCTTTTGTACCATTTACTTTCCGAAAACTTATACACATTTTGGATACTTTTTGCCTTCTTTTTGATTTTAAAATACTATCAGAGTCATCAATTTTGGTATTTGTCTTTTGCACTAGCATTACTTGTAAGTAGTATGTTGATTCGACCTGGTTCCAAATGGTTGGCAGTTGTTTTTTGCCTCTATTTTGTTAGGGTTTTATGGAAAAACTATGCACACAAGACTATGGTTTTGTTCTACAGCAGTTGGATTTTAATCGTTATTCAGTGCGCTGGATTATACCATCAATTTGGCAATTTCACCATTAGTTATATTGATAGCATTACTTACTACAACTACATTGGAAGTAAAGCAATTTGTTTTAAAGAAGGAAAAGAATATACCGAAATTAATAATCCAAGAGCCAACGTATTATTGAATTTAAAAAATAAAGATACTATAACTAAAGTAGCAAAAGCTGATTTTGTGGAACAACTTAAGACCAATAAAATCAACTTGTTAAAGGCTTATTTTTCGGATGTTTTTAATAATACTTCTTCGGGTTCGGCTGCAATTGCCGTGCTTGAAAATGTAAGAGATACTTCCTTTTTTAAAAATACTAAAGAAGTTGCTTTTTTTATTTCTAAATGGCAAAACAGAGTTTTTACGATTGTTGGATTGATTTTGGCTTTGGTTTATTTTTTCAAAAGTTATAAAAGAGAGGTGTTTTTTACGCTTATTTCTTCTTACATTTTATATATAATTGCAGTTTCTGGTATTACTTTTAGCCAAGGCGATCGATTCCATATGGTATTTTATCCAATGGTCATCATATTATTTGTAAAATGGCTGAAAGATCGAAAATTAATCTCTTAAACTGTCTTTTGCACTACTTCAAAGATAGAGCCGTCTTCGCATTTCAATGTTTTAGAAGGGAATTTCATCAACAAAGCATAATCGTGTGTCGCCATAATTACGGTTTTTCCATTAGCATTGATTTTTTTCAATACATCCAGAACTTCTACGCTGGTTTGCGGATCTAAATTTCCAGTCGGTTCATCGGCTATAATAAATTCCGGATCATTCAATAGCGCTCGTGCAATAGCTACTCGTTGTTGCTCACCACCTGAGAGTTGATGTGGCATTTTGTTAGCAAAACCTTTCATTCCTACTTTATCCAAAACTTCGTCAATTTTGTTTTGCATTTCTACAGCATCTGTCCAACCCGTAGCTTTCAATACAAAAAGCATGTTGGCCATGACATTGCGATCGGGTAGCAATTGAAAATCTTGGAAAACAATACCAATTTTTCGTCTCAAAAAAGGAATATCTTTTTCTTTTAAATGAACTAAATCATAACCAACAATAGTACCTTCTCCAGTAGTAAGAGGTAAATCGGCATACAAGGTTTTGATGAAACTACTTTTTCCTGTTCCCGTTTTACCTATGATGTAGATAAACTCTCCGTGATTTACCTCCAAGTTAATATTGGATAAAATAACGCGATTGGATTGATAAATGCTAACGTTTTTAAGGGATAAAACTGGTTCAGACATAAGGAAATTGTTTATTGGGTAAAAGTAATAAGTTAACGGAGCTTTTCAAAATAAAATTGTATTTCTTTACTAACTCACTTAACACGAGTTGACTAGCGCAGCGGCCTGCAAATTGACAAATTGTTAAGAAAAATGTTTATAATAAATACGGGAAGTGGTGCGTTATCAAGTGGATGCTAACTTATTTTTGATATTCATTAAATCCATTGCAATGCGAAAAATCCTTTTCTTTTCTTTCTTTCTTTCGATAGCCCAACTGCAGCAAGTTGAGGCGCAACAATCGGCTATCAATACACATCAGTTCTCCGAATTTGATAAAGCCATTGCGCTTTACAACGACAAACAGTATTTGGCGGCTCAGATTATTTTTGAAAAAGTAAAGCAAAATGCCAACAGCCAAGAAATTCTGTCGGATTGTTCGTTTTACATCGCCAATTGTGCGATTCGATTAGAGCAAGCCAATGCCGATCAGTTGATGGAAGATTTTGTACAAAATTACCCAACTAGTACCAAGCAAAACCAGGCTTTTATTGGTGTGGCTCATTTTTATTTTGAGGAAGGGCGTTACCCGCAAGCATTGGAGTATTTTGATAAAGTAGATGAAAGTGCTTTGTCATACGATGAATTGGAAAAATACAACTTTCAAAAAGGATATTCGTATTTCAGTGCAGGCAAGAAAAAAGAGGCTTCTAACTATTTTAACAAAGTAGCCAATTCAAAAGAATACGGCTCCCAAGCTAAGTATTACCTGGGTTTTATGAACTATGAGGACGATAATTATAAAGAAGCATCGAAGTATTTTGATCAGGTTTCGGGCGAAGAAAAGTACAAAGAGAAGTTGTCCTATTTTCAGGCAGACATGAACTTCAAATTGGGTAATTTCCAGAAAGCCATCGATTTGGGAACGGCGGCTATGGCCAAATCATCGGCAGCCGAAAAATCGGAACTGAATAAAATCATCGGCGAAAGCTATTTCAACCTCAAACAATACGACAAAGCACTGCCATATCTGAAAGAGTATAAAGGCAAAAAAGGCAAATGGAATAATACGGATTTTTACCAATTAGGTTATACGTATTACAAACAAAACGATTTTGAAAATGCCATTTCACAATTCAATAAAATTGTAGATGGAAAAGATTTTGTAGCGCAAAATGGGTACTATCACTTGGGCGAGAGTTACCTCAAAACCGACCGAAAACAACAGGCTTTGAATGCGTTTAAAAATGCTTCTGAAATGGATTTTGATGCTAAAATTCAAGAAGACGCCTCTCTCAATTATGCTAAGTTGAGCTACGAATTAGGAAATTCCTACCAAAGTGTACCCGATGTGTTGTCTGGGTTTCTGGCGAAATACCCGAATTCGCCAAGCAAAGACGAAATTGAAGGCTTGTTGATTAATTCGTATATAACCTCTAAAAACTACAAGCAAGCGTTGGTTTTGTTGGATAAAAATAAAAGCCCGCAATACAAAGCAGCCTACCAAAAAGTGACGTTTTACCGCGGTTTAGAATTGTACACCGATGGCGATTATCAAGAAGCACTTAAGATGTTTAAAAAATCGATTGCTGAACAAAAAGACCAAAAGTTTACGGCTCGTGCCACGTTTTGGAAAGGGGAAACCGAATATGTTTTGGATAACTTTAGTGAGGCTTTATTGAGTTTCAAACAATTTGAAGGCTATCCAGAGGCCAAATCAACTCCAGAGCACAAAAACATCAATTACAACATCGCATATGCATATTTCAAACAAAAAGAATACGATCAAGCAGCTAACTATTTTCAAAGTTTTGTAGAAGGTGCCAAAGACGATAAAATTCGTTTAAACGATGCGTATTTGCGTTTGGGTGATAGCCGATTTGTGACTTCAAAATATTGGCCTGCGATGGATGCTTACAACAAGGCCATTGAATTAAAGAGTGTCGATGCCGATTATGCCGCTTTTCAAAAAGCAATTAGTTATGGTTTTGTTCAAAAAAACGACAAAAAAATAGAAGATTTTACTAAGTTTTTGCAAAATTTCAAAGCATCACAATACCGAGATGATGCACTTTTTGAACTCGGAAACACTTATGTTACTGAAAATAAAACCGATTTAGCATTAGCGACTTACGACCAATTACTGAAAGAATTTGGATCGGGTTCGTATGCGTCAAAAGCCATTTTACGTCAAGGGTTGGTGTATTATAATGGTAATAAAGACGAACAAGCCATCGGCAAATTCAAAAAAGTGGCCGCTGATTTTCCTAAATCGCCAGAAGCACTTGAAGCCGTTGCTACTGCTCGCTTGATTTATATGGATAATGGAAAAGTAGATGAATACGCAGCTTGGGTCAAAACACTCGATTTTGTTGAAGTTTCTGATGCCGAATTGGATAATGATACTTATGAAGCAGCAGAAAAGCAATATTTGCAAAACAATACCAAACAGGCCATTTCTTCACTGAGTGGCTATTTGTCTAATTTTCCAAACGGAATTCACGCTTTGAAAGCGAATTTCTATTTAGGACAATTGTATTTTGCAGACAACCTGCCCAGCAATGCAGTTTCAAATTATGAATACGTAATCGGAAAATCGCGCAACGAGTTTACTGAACCATCATTGGCTCGTTTGTGTGAAATTCACCTCAAGAAAGACGATTTTACCAAGGCAATTCCCGTGTTGAAGCGTTTGGAGGCTGAAGCTGATTTTCCTCAGAATATTACATTTGCCCAAGCCAATTTGATGCGCGCGTACTACGAACAAAAAGACTATCCTAATGCAGTTGTGTATGCTGATAAAGTGTTGGCGAATCCGAAAACAGATAACAAAATAAAGAGTGATGCACAAATCATTGTGGCGCGATCGGCCATCAAAGTAAATGATGAAGCTAAAGCTAGATCTGCCTATGCCAATTTATTGAAAATAGCCAAAGGCGAATTGGCAGCCGAAGCCTTGTACTACGATGCGTATTTTAAAAACAAAGACGGCAAGTTCGAAGATTCTAACAAAGCGATCCAAAAGCTCTCCAAAGATTATTCGGGATACAAATATTTTGGTGCCAAAGGATTGGTGGTTATGGCAAAAAATTTCTACGGATTAAAAGATAGCTTCAATGCAACGTATATTTTGGAAAGTGTACTAGAAAACTTCAAGGAATTTGATGATGTCATACAAGAGGCCAAAACCGAACTGGATGCCATTAAAGCAGAAGAATCAAAAACCAATTCATCGATCATAAAGTAATTCCAGAAAATAGAAATTCAATTCTCACTTTTCTTTCATCACAAAATAAATTCATATGAAATTTAATTCAAAATATAGTGTTTTCATTCTAGTGTTGGTCTTTCAACTTTGTTTTTCCCAAAAGAAAGACGAAAACATAGGAACCGAGGTAGTTAATGTGGTTAAACCTTATACGCCAACTATTTCGGATGCTTTTAAAGTAAAAGAATCGCCTTCGTTTGACGATGAAGAAACCAACAAAAAGGAAAATATCGAATACAACATTTTCTCCTTTCCTGTGGCTTCTACCTTTACACCCGCCAAGGGAAAAGCGGCTGGAGTTGATAAGTCGGCCAAAGAAAAATTATTCAGTAATTATTTGACATTAGGAGCCGGAAATTATGGCAACATCAATGCCGAATTGTTTGTTACACAAGAGCTTGATAATAGTAATTATATTGGCGCTATGTTGCGACACCATTCATCGCAAGGCGGAATCAAAGACGTATTGCTCGACGATCAATTTTATGATACAGGTCTAGATTTTACGTACGGTAGTAAATCGCGCGAATTGGCTTGGAACGCCGATTTAGGTTACCGCAATCAAGTATATAATTGGTACGGATTGAATCCTATTTTGTTGGAAGGATTGACGCCTCAAGAAATCGATGCTTTGGTTCAAGATATCAATCCGAAACAAACGTACCAAACCCTCAATGTGGGCGGGCAACTGGGTTTAAAGGAGAGTGCTTTCAAAGAAGCGCAAGTCAAATTCACTCGTTTCTGGGATGCTTTTGGTTCGGGTGAAAATCGCTTTTATGCCAAGCCGAGTTTGGAGTTTGATGTGATGGATGAAAAAATCAAAGCCCATTTTATTTTTGATTATGTCAATGGAACTTTTGATAAAACGTATTTGGGTGGTGAAGGCATTTCATACGGAGCAACCAATATTGGTATTCATCCTAGTTTTCAAATTAATAAAGACAATGTATCTGTCAACATTGGGGCAGCCTTCTTTTACAGCGTAGCCAATGCCAACGAAGAGCGTGGAAATAAGTTTTTTATTTACCCACAAATCACAGCATCTTACAAAGTGGTTGGCGATTTAATGATAGCTTACGGTGGTGCAGAAGGAATGCTCAAGCAAAATACCTATCACGATTTTGTTCAGGAAAACTTTTTTGTTTCACCTACTTTAGCTATCGCACCAACTGATCAAAAATTTGATATTTATGCAGGATTACGCGGCAAATTA
>CAZAJH010000056.1:0-9191 GCA_964485385.1 uncultured Flavobacterium sp. | reverse complement strand
GTGTTTATCAAGTGCAAGAAAGTAAGTTTAAATTGTACAATAGCATGCGTTTGTTTTATGATAATGGTGGAGGAGCATGTTATATTGTTTCTATTGGTAAATATAGCGATAATCCAGATTTTTCTGCTGCAACACCGTTTAATGACGGGCTAAATCGATTACGCAGCTACGACGAACCTACCTTATTGTTGTCGCCAGATGCTATCAATTTGTCAGAAAATAATTTGGCTTCGTTTCAACAGCAAGCATTACTTCAATGTGCTGATCTGATGGATCGTTTTGCAATTTTAGATGTCAAACAAATTTCGGCACCCAACAAAAAAGATGTAGTAGCGAGTAGTGAATCATTTCGAGATAAGATTCAAAACATGAATTTAAAATATGGAGCGAGTTATTATCCCTATTTGAGAATGAATTCCAATTACAAGTTCAGATTCAACAAGATTGATGCTCAAGTAAATTTTGCCTCATTGTACGCTAGTGATCCAGTTGTATTACCAAAAATCACTAAGTTTAAAGCACAATATGATATAGTTTACAAGCCAACAACAACAAAGGGTGTAGTTTTTCAATGGAATGAAAGCTCATTTCAATCTACAAAGAACAAAATCACTTTAGCCAATTTAGCTGCGGTTAACGGGTATTTTCAAAATTTAGTTGACTTACTAAAAAAATTAGGTAAACCAGCTACAATTTCAGCAGATGCCGATTTAAAAACCTATCTTGACAATCTAGTTGCAACATCCTTAAAACCGTATTTACAAGGATTAATTGATTTCAAAGCTGCACATAATGCAACTACAGGTGCAACAGCAATAACAGCCACAATTGTAGTAGCCGATTTTGAAGCCATTTGGGGTACATTGGCTGTTTCCGGAACTAATCCATATACAGGAACACTAGAAACAACAGGAACAGCAGACTTAAACAAAATACAATCGGCATTAGATAAATTGAGAACACTCATTCTTAATGCGATGAATAGTGCTATGACTTCGATTGAAAGTTTTATCGAAGAGGAAGAGAATATCTTGGTTTCAAATATGCCGTTGTACGCTGAAATTGTATCCAAATTATCCGTTTCTCTAAATACGGTGCCACCATCTGGAGCCATTGCAGGAATTTATGCTCAAACAGACAAAACAAGAGGCGTTTGGAAGGCACCAGCTAATGTTAGTATCAACGGAATTGTTGGTTTGACTGACGATATCAATGATGCTGACCAAGAAGACATGAATGTTCACGAATCGGGCAAATCAATCAATGCGCTGCGAAAATTCACCGGAATTGGGTTTATGGTTTGGGGCGGAAGAACACTGGCTGGAAACAGCAACGATTGGCGCTATGTTAATGTGCGTCGATTGGCCAACATGATCGAAGAATCGGCCAAAAAAGCCTGTCGTCAATTTGTATTTGAGCCCAATGTAGCGCAAACCTGGGTAAGTGTAAAAGGAATGATTGATAATTACCTCACGACCCTATGGAATGATGGGGCTTTGGCTGGAGCTAAACCAGAGCATGCGTTCTTTGTTCAAGTGGGTCTAGGTCAAACAATGACCAGTGACGATATCAATAATGGAAGACTGATCGTCAAAATTGGTTACGCTCCCTCTAAACCAGCAGAATTCATCATTTTAGAATTCAAGCAAATGCAACAAAAATCATAATTACTATTTATTAATTTTAAAATTATAGCATCATGCCAAATATAGATTTTCCACTACCAAAGTTCCATTTCAGTGTAAACTGGGGTGGAAGTAAAATTGCCTTTACCGAAGTATCAGGCTTAAACAAAGAAATGGATGTTATCGAACACCGAGTGGGTTCTAGTCCTGAATTTTTCAAAAGACAGCAACCGGGTTTACAAAAAAATGGAAGAATAACACTCAAAAGAGGCGTTTTTGTCAACGACAACGAGTTCTTTCAATGGTACAATACGGTGGCTCAAAACACGGTTGAAAAACGAACAATAATTATTTCGCTACTCGACGAAAACCACCAACCAAAAGTGGTTTGGACGGTCAAAGATTGTTTTATCGTGTCGCTCAAATGTACCGATTTGAAATCGGATGCCAACGAAGCAGCAATCGATACGGTAGAAATTGCTAATCACGGATTTACTATCGAATATAAATCGTAAGTATTATGCCTAGTAATGATCCAATAGTAGGTTTTCATTTTTCGGTTGTTTTTGAGTTGGTACCTCAATTTTCTATCGACACCAAGTTTCAAAGCGTTAACGGACTCAAAGTAACCATGGAAACCGAATCATACACCGAAGGAGGACAAAATCGTTTCAAGCACAGTCTACCACTACGTTCAGGTTACCAAGATTTGGTGCTAAAAAGAGGTTTGACATCCGATTTATCTGCATTAGCTATGTGGTGCAATCAAGCTATAGAAGACTATATTTTCTATCCGGCCAATCTGGTGGTTTCATTACTAAACGAAAAAGGCGCTCCCGTAAAAGCTTGGTACGTTTCTCATGCCATTCCAATGAGTTACGAGTTTAGCGATTTTAATGCTGAAGAAAACAAAATAGTGATTGAAACAGTGACTTTAAAGTATAATTTTTTTAAAGAAATTCCCATTCCAGGATTTTAAGTTATGGCAATAGAAATCAAAGAGTTACGTATTAAAGTTACTGTTTCTGAAACAAGTGAAACGGATGTGCCAACGGTTACAAAACAGCACCAACATCAAATCAACGAGATGATGTCGGAGATAGTAAGAGAATGCACAAAAAAAGTGCTAGAAACCATTAAAGAAAGACAAGAAAGATGATTAAAGGATTGTTTGGTATTATCGACAAAATGCGAATTGAAGTGTATGACTCAAAACAATACACTAATCCAAAAAAAACGATATATGTTCAGTTGAACCCAGAGAAGTACACGCTAAAAAACAATGTGGTTTTTTGCGAAGGTCAAGCGATGGGAACAACAGGCTCCGATCTCAAATTCAATAAAATTGAAGGAGAAGAGGTTTCTTTTGACTTTTTGTTCGACAGTTCGGGAGTTGTCCCTCCAGGCAAAATAGTAGATGGTAAAGGAATCGACTCACTCAAGAGTACGTTGGCTGATATAGGTGAAACGCTAAAACCAGCTTTTGTCAATCCGCTTGGTGAAGTTGAAACCGTAGAGAAACAAGTTCAAGAATTCAAAGAGTTGTTGATGGGTTACAATGGCGATAAGCATCAAACGGCTTACCTTAAATTAATCTGGGGTGGATATACTTTGGATTGTCGCCTCAAAAGCATGGATATCGAGTATTACTTGTTTCGCAGAGACGGTCGACCTATTCGGGCAAAAGTAAAATGCATGTTCAAAGGCACTGTAGACTACAAATTGATGGTGGCCAAACAAAAAAAGAGCTCACCCGATTTGACTCACGAGCGTGTTTTTGAGATGAATGATCGTTTGGCATTATTAGCAGAAGATATTTACGAAACCAATTCGTATCACATCGATGTAGCGAAGCAGAATAAGCTCTTGAGCTTTCGAAATGTTGGTGAAGGACACAAATTGTATTTTCCACCTATAAAATAAAAGCTATGGGATTACTACCTCCTTTTTTTCCTGTTGATTCATTGCTCCAATTAGAATTTCTGATTGATGGTAAAAACACGGGGTTGGATTCTCTCTTAAAAGACGCTTCTGTTTCTTTTGAATTGAATAAAATTCCAACGGCAAAGTTTACTTTTATCTCGCAGCAACTCACCACAGATAACAAAGAAAAACTGCCAACCGATTCGCTGAGTAGAAAAGAAAACGATGAACCTATCAAAATTGAAGTAAAAATTACGTTTCAAAACAAATCAGAAACCTTCTTCAAAGGGATTATCAAATCAATTGACAAACAAAACGACAACAATCAAGTAGTCACCAAAATTGAATGTAAAGACACTGGATTCAAGTTGGCATTGCCAATTAAAGTAATCGAAAACAATAAAGATAAGTTCAGTGACAAACTCAAAACGTATATTTCTGATGCAAAACTCAATCTGAAATTGTCCACAGGAGCTTGGGCCAACGAAATTATCACACACAATGCTTCGGTTGTCCCTTGGGATTATTTGGTCGGATTTTTGGATTCAGTAGGAATCATGGTGGCATTGCGCAATGAGGATTTTGATGGAATTGACATTACTTCAAAAACGCCACCACAAGCAAAGTATACAGCCGAAAATGGTCAAAATGTATTTGCCTTTTCAGGAAAAAAAAGCCCCGAAAAAGTAAAGTCAGAAGTGGTCATTGAAACCTGGGATTACGAAAAGCAGGAAGTAAAAAAGTTTCAAGCATCGCAATCGGCAAAAAAGAACGAGCAGGCAGTAAAGGTAGAAGCGCCACACTATCAACCCGAAACTTACCAGCGTATTGCAGATACCATTGCCAAAAAAAGTGTTCTTGCTGCTTTCACGGGCAAGGTCACCACTTTTGGAAACCTGACGGCTAAAGCAGGCGATTTTATTGCATTCAACAAGGTTAATCCCGATATTGATAAAGAAACCTTACTGATTGTTCAAGAGTTGCATACCATCGAAAATGGTTGTTGGCGAACCGAATATGGTTTTGGATTGGAAAGCGAAAAATCGTTCTCTGAAAACACTTCAACAGGAGTCAACAATAGCAACGCTCAGGTTGGACAAACCAATACAATCAATGGTCTTCAAATAGGCGTTGTAACCCAAATTGAAGAAGATCCAAACAATCAATTTCGTATTAAAGTGCGTTTGCCTATGCTTTCAGAGAAAGGTGAAGGAGTTTGGGCGCGATTGGCTACTTTGTTTGCGGCTAACGAAATGGGAAGTTATTTTATTCCGAATGTCAACGATGAAGTTATTGTAGGTTGTTTGGGTAATAATCCAGATACTCCTGTTGTACTCGGAAGCTTGTACAGCAGTAAAAACAAAATGCCATTTCCCATAGCCAAAGAAAATTACATCAAAGGTTTTGTGACCAAAGAAGGAACAAAAGTAATCCTCGACGACGAAAAAAAAGTAATCGAACTAAGTACCAAAAAAGGCAATAAACTGACCATAAGTGATGATACCAAAGGAATTACGTTAGAAGATGAAAACAAAAACAAGTTGGTTTTAAACAACGAAGGCATTACCATTGAGAGTTGTAAAGATTTTACTGTGAAAGCCAAAGGAAATATCTCAATGGAAGGTATTGGCGTCAAAGGTCAGGCTAGTGGTACTATGGAACTCAAAGGAGCAATGATTAAACTTAACTAAAATGGGAGCAGCAGCACGAGCAACAGATATGCATGTTTGTCCGGCCTCAGATGGCCCGAAACCACATGTGGGCGGCCCTGTTTTGCCTGGAGCCAATAGCACGGTCTTGATAGCCAATCTGCCTGCCGCAGTAGTAGGTGATACTTGCACTTGTACAGGTCCGCCAGATGCTATAGTTGCTGGTTCTTCATCTGTTTTTATAGCCGGAAAACCAGCCGCTAGAATGGGCGATTCAACGGCACACGGAGGCACTATTACAGCAGGTTGCCCAACAGTACTAATTGGAGGTTAAAAAATTAAAAACATGGAAAACGAATCATTTTTAGGAACAGGTTGGGCTTTTCCTCCGACCTTCAATACAGCCAAAGGAACCAATACAACAGTTTCAGACGAAACGGATATAATCCAAAGCCTAACCATTTTACTATCTACCAAACTCAAAGAGCGAGTTATGCGATCGGATTTTGGCTGTGATTTGTCGCCTTTGTTGTACGAGAATATTACGGTTACCCTATTGACCAAAATGAGAGGTATCATCGAAAAAGCCATTCTTATGTACGAACCGCGAATTGATCTTATCGAAATAGATTTTGCTATGGAAGACAACAATAATGGGGTAATCAATATTGATATCATATATAAAATAAGAGCAACCAACTCACGCAAAAACTATGTTTTCCCATTCTATTTAGAAGAAGGAACTTTTGTAACAAAATAATTCAACAATGGAAACTTGTAACTCCTTATTGTCTATTCACAATAGTGTTGGTGCCACACAGCATGAACGACTCCATTTGGCTTTGAAAACCGATTATTTCCTTCTTGACGAAAGAACAGAAGAGGATTTTATTGTGTTTGTTCAAAAGCTATCCAAATTTGTCGATTTTTATGGCGAATCCAATACAATACAAGACAATTGGTCGGTGTTTTTTAGTAAAGAATCGACTTCGATACTTATTGCTATTTCCAATTGGAATATTCACTTGTTGCAATCTACTTACCAAACCAAAAGAAACGAGGTAGAACTAACAGGAACTCTTGCTGCGCAACAAGCTATTTTACTCGAATTTTTCAACAAAATCAAACAAAATTACAACACACTATTGAGTCGTGTTTCTACGCTCGATGACGGGATTATCATCAAACAAAACTTGGTGTCATCCTCGTACTTGATTGTTGATCCTACAAACCAAAAAGGCAAACTCGACCAGGTTATTACCCTCATCACCAATGCCACAGATGTAGTTGCGTTGATGAAATCGCCTCAGTTTTCAAAAACCGTTCAACAATTGTTCGGCTTACTCACCTCGTGGAAAGATTTTTCAACTTCGGCCATCGAAAACCAACTAAATAACTACTCCAAACACGCTCCTCATTACGCTCTTTTCTTGGCTTTTTTGAAGCTAATGAAAGTCGCACACCAAAAACTCAATGAGTTTACCAAACGGCATCTCGATTTTTATTACAAAGAAGTTTTACATATTGAAAACCAAAACGCACAACCCGATTACGTGCATTTGGTGCTCGAACCTTACCACACAACGCCCACCTTAATTGCCAAAAATACCATCTTTCCGGCGGGTGAAAACGCAGAAGGGAAAAAGAAGTTTTACGCTTCAACTTCCGATTTTACATTGAATGGTATCACCTTAGAATCGTTGATGAGTATTCACTTCAAAAACAGTTTGTACCACAAAGCCAATTTATTGGAATGGAATGCTAAAAATGAAGGATTCAATGCTTTTTTGAAAGGCAGTGAAGTAGTTAGAGAAGGATTTTTAGTGGCAAGTCCGAATTTCTATTTACAGAGCGGTGAGCGAACCATTCGTCTGCAAATCAACGATTTGCCTTTGCCTGCGAGCGGATTTAATTTCTACCTCACTGGAGAAAAGAAGACGATCGAAGTGATCGGAGTTAACGGCAAAGGAAGCGAAAGCGCATACATCTTTTTGACCATTCCTGCAACCGAGAAAAAAATTGTTCCTTTTGATCCAAAATTGCATCCTGAGTTCAATGTGGTAACGCCTTTTCCAGTATTGAAAATTGTTCCAAAAACCACCACGCTACTCAAAACCATTCAACGAATAGAAATTAGAGTTACAGTCAACGGATTCAAATCGTTTGTGATGGATTCTGATTTTGGAACCATCGACACCGAAAAGGCCTTTTATCCTTTTGGAGAATTTCCTAAAAATGGCAACGGAATCATCATCAGCTCGAACGAGTTTTTTATGAAAAAAAATGCGGTAGCTACTTTTACAATGACTTCCGATTCGGATAGATCGTGGGTGTTTCACGATAAGTTAAGTACTTATTATTTGAAAGACGGACAGTTTGTAAATACCGAAAAAAACACCAAAAATGAAGCACAAAAGGTCAAAGAAAAATTACTAGGAAAAAAAGCCATACATCTAAGTAATTCGGCACCATTACAACAATTTGATTTTGAAAATATCGCCAGTGACGAAATTACTTCTACAGGAAAATTTCGTTTGGAATTGGATCATACTACTTTTGCAGGTGAAAGTTACATGAATCGATTCATTACGGCTTCTGCGGCTAAATCTACCTTGCCTTACAAGCCAAGAGTAAAAGAATTTGTGTTTGATTACAGTGTAGAAGAAACAATAAATTTTATTGATAAAAGAAGAATCACTGCAACAACTCAAACTTTTCATCAGCTTCCGTTTGGATACAAAAGAATTACAGAAAATATTTTTAAATTTTCACAAAATAACCAACTCGAAGGTGAAATTTACCTCGGTTTTAAAAATGTTCAACCCAAAGACGGTTTGTCGTTGCTCATTCAATTGGAAGAAGGAACCGCCAATCCGTTGCTTGACCCTGCCGTTATCCAATGGAAATACTTGTCCAACAACAATTGGATTGCTTTTGACTCAAATGCGGTGGGAGACGAAACCAAATCGTTGACCCAATCGGGTTTGGTTTCGCTAACGATTCCGAATTTTTCTACTATCAACAACACCAAACTTGATGCGTCATTGTTTTGGGTGAAAATAGAAGTATCTCACATTGACGCCATCTGCAAATGGATTGGTGTTCATACGCAAGCACTCAAAGCTGTTTTGAACGATTACGAGAAAAACAACATCGAATTTCTAGAACATACTCCCAAAGAAACCATTACTAAAACCTATGATGGTTCGTATGCGATCAAATCAATACAACAGCCATACGCTTCTTTTGGAGGAAAATTAAAAGAAAAAGACGAATTCTTGTACGCGCGTTCCAGCGAGCGATTACGTCATAAAAATAGAGCTATCACTACTTGGGATTACGAACGAATTATACTGCAGGAATTCCCCGAAGTGTACCGCGTAAAGGCCTTGAATCATTACCAATACGACAAACGCCTTTCTAATGTTGCGGCGGGTTATACTACGCTCATTCCGATAGCCAAATCGAATGCCGCCGAAATCATCAATTGGAAACCGTTGCTGAGTGTCAACAAAATGATGGTGATCAAAGAGTTTATTACCAAAATAGCGTCTCCACATGCGCGTATCAACGTAAAACCGCCCAAGCTCGAGCGTGTGAAGGTGTTTTTTAATGTCAAATACCATGAAATTCCGGGTATGGATACACGCCTGTACACCCAACAACTGATGGAAACGCTCAATGCGTATTTGAGTCCGTGGGCACAAGAATCGGCCGAAGTGAGCTTTGCTAGTGAAATGGAGTTTTCTTCGATCATTCAACTCATTGACAACCAAAGTTATGTGAATTACATCACCGATTTTAAGGTTGAACAATTTATATTAAATGAGAACAATCAGGTTGTCGGATCGGCTATTCAGAATCTTACTAAGATTACACCACAAACCGATTTTACACTATTTGTTCCTAATACTACACACCAAATTCGAATCATTTAATTCATTGTCATGGCTACTTCAAACTATATAGATAAAGACCGAAAACTACTTCCCTC
>CAZAJH010000055.1:0-9364 GCA_964485385.1 uncultured Flavobacterium sp. | reverse complement strand
GAACTAGAAACCAAGTACCAAACCGCAAAAAAGGAAAAACTCATTCTCGAGAAAGAAGCAGAAGTAAAAGCCAGAAATAGTTTTATTATTGGGTTGTCTATTTTGGCCGTTTTTATTGCTTTAGTCGGATTCTTGATTTACCGTCAACAGAAACTCAAAAACAAACAGCAAGAACAAGAGTTTCAACTCAAAGAGGCGATTGCTCAGATTGAAACACAAAACCAATTGCAAGAGCAACGATTAGCTATTTCACGTGATTTGCATGATAATATTGGAGCCCAACTAACCTTTGTAATTTCATCGGTAGATAATTTGAAATACGGAAACCAAATTAGCGATAGCCGCGTGGTCAATCAATTGACTAAGATAAGCGATTTTACGAAGTCGACTATTATCGAACTGCGCGACACTATTTGGGCCATGAACAACAGTGAGTTTTCTTTTGAAGACTTGCGTTCGCGTATTTTTAATTTTATCGAAAAAGCCCAATCGGCCAAAGAAGATATCGTATTTAAATTCAATGTTGACGATTCTTTAAAAGAGATGAAGTTTTCTTCCATAGTTGGAATTAACTTGTACCGAACCATGCAAGAGGCAGTAAATAATGCCGTTAAATATGCTGAAGCCAAAGAAATTGAGGTCAAAGTGGTCAACAAGAATGCGCAAATCAATATTGAAATTGCTGATAATGGTAAAGGCTTCGACATAGAAACCACCGATTTTGGAAACGGTTTGCACAACATGAAGAAACGAATTGAAGAGGTAGGTGGCATTTTTTCTATTGATTCCAAAGTCAATAAAGGAACAACTGTTAGTGTTTTACTCCATAAAAAAGAATAATTATGACCAAAGTAGCAATCGTTGACGACAATACCTTTCTACAGAAAGCCATTCAAGACAAATTGGCTTTTTTTGATGATATCGAAATCAGGTTCAAAGCCAGTCACGGATTAGAATTACTCGAAAAATTAGAAAAAAGCCACAACATCGATTTGATTTTGATGGATATCGAAATGCCAAAAATGAATGGTATTGAAGCTACAGAAGTTGTAAAGTCCAAGTATCCACAACTAAAAATTATCATGTTGACCGTTTTTGATAATGACGAAAATATTTTTAAGTCCATCAAAGCAGGTGCTGATGGTTATTTGCTCAAAGAAGTCAATCCCGATGAGCTGCACAACGCCATTACTGAAACCTTAAATGGAGGCGCTATTATGACGCCATCTATTGCATTGAAAACACTGAAGTTATTCCGAAATCCTGAAGCATTTGAAGACATTCCTAACAAAGAAGAATACAATTTAACCACACGCGAAATTGAAGTATTGGAACAATTAAGTAAAGGTTTGAAATACAATGCTATTGCCGAGAATTTATTTCTGTCTGTAGGGACCATTCGCAAGCATGTGGAAAACATTTATACCAAGTTGCAAGTTCACAATAAATTAGAAGCTATACAAAAAGCTAAAAATAACAAGTTGATCTAATTACCTCGAAACCAAACGTCAGTAACCTACTAAAATACGCAATTTTGCGTATTTTTTTATGCTTTTATCCCACCTAAGTTTGTCGTATAACTTTAAATAATCAATACGATGAAATCAAAAAATTATTTTTCAAGAATTGCCTTTGCAATTGTTTTTTTGTTTGCAATCAAGTCGAATGCAAATAACTTAATCATTACTGGAACTTCGGTTTCAGGATCTGATGTTACTTTTAATATTAGTTGGAGCAACAGTTGGAATGCGTCTCTAGCACCAGCCAACTGGGATGCTGTATGGGTATTTGTAAAATACCAAGATTGTAACACACGTTTATGGAATCACGCCAATTTGAGTACTAACTCAGGAGATCATACGGCTGGTTCACCTTTGCAAGTAGACACGGTTACCGATGGTAGAGGTGTTTTTATCAGAAGAAGCGCTGTAGGTGGTGGAAATATTTCGCCTACTTCAATTACCTTAAAAATGAACATTCCGGCTGGTACATATAATTACAAAGTTTTCGGAATAGAAATGGTAAATATTCCACAAGGGGACTTCCAAATTGGAGATGGAGCAAGCACCGGAACCTATAATAGTATTACTATCAACTCTGCCGCACAGTCAGGTGGTTTAACAGCAGCCACGGTAGGAGGTTCGTCTGCAGCAGTTCCAGCTACGTATCCAATGGGCTTTAATTCTTTTTATTGCATGAAGTATGAAGTGTCTCAAGAGCAATATGTTGAATTTCTCAACTCATTGACTTATGACCAACAACGGGCTCGAACTACTATGGATCCTATAAGTGCTGCAGGTACTTATCCTATCTATAATGCTTTTCATTACCGAACAGGAATCCGAATCATTACTCCAGGAAATAACAATACTGTTCCTGCCGTATATGCTTGCGATGCTACTCCAGGTGTAGAAAACAACAGTAATGATGGTCAAAACATTCCGATGACTAATTTATCTTGGGCTGATTTAGCAGCGTATTTAGATTGGGCTGCTTTACGTCCGATGACAGAGTTTGAATTCGAAAAGGTATGTCGTGGTCCATTGGCTAGAGTCGCTTCAGAATATGCTTGGGGAACCACAGCAATAGTAGCAGTTAATAGCAATCAACTCACTAATCCGCTTCAACCAACTGAGGTATACAGTGGTACAGCCGCTAATGGTTTATGTAGTTATGGACTTGGATCAGCTGCGGTTAGTTTTGGGCCTCTACGCTGTGGTATTTTTGCGACTTCTTCTTCTGGTAGAGCATCATCTGGAGCTTCTTACTATGGCGCAATGGAGATGAGTGGGAGTGTGAGAGAGCGTGTAGTGGCGACCAATGCGGCAGGAGTTACCTACAACGGTACTCTAGGAGATGGTACTATAACTGCCCTTGGAGAAGCAAATCAAGCTTCTTGGCCTTCATCTACTACGGCTGTTGGTATTGGTGCGCGGGGGGGCAATTGGGTTTCAGTCGCCACTGAAGCAAGGGTTTCTGATCGAAGTGCAGTAGCAACAGAACCAGATCGCGTATATGTGAATGGCGGTAGAGGTGTACGTTAATTTCTTATTTGGTGATCCTGCATTTCAGGAGAATGTTAAAATAATATTAATCTCAAATAAGGAATTATGAAAACAACTCATTATTTAATTGTTGTACTCATAATTTTTATGTCGCCCATCTTTGCTTCGGCACAATACAATGGTGGCGTTGACAGCGGTAGTTCAGCTGATGTTTTTTTTCAAACATCTTGTCCTATTCCTCCCCAAGTGTATGCATACACTGGAGGCATTGATGATGGACAAACTTCCGATTCGTTATTGAGTACAACTTGTTCAAACCCTGCGCAGTTTTATGCCTATTTTGGTGGCGAAGGAGATGCCGCTTCTACAGATGTTGTAAGTAGCACAACCTGTCCGATACCACCTCAATTCTATGCATACACTGGTGGTGAGGCAGACGGAGCTGTTACTGAAACAGTGGAGCAAACTACCTGTGGTATACCTGCTCAGTTTTTTGCCTATTTTGGAGGAGAAAATGATGGTTCAGCGCAAGAGACTATTGAAAATACAACTTGTCCTTTTCCACCTCAGTTTTATGCTTATTTTGGAGGCCATGGCGACGGATTTACATTGGATAAAACAGCGCCAATTTGTCCAACTGAACCTCCTGTGGCGAGTTTTACAGCCTCGGCCACTCAACTATGTGTGGGTCAATCGGTAACTTTTACCGATACATCAACCAATATTCCAGCGGGTTGGACTTGGACATTTGAAGGCGGAACTCCAGCGACATCAACCAGTCAAAATCCTACCATAACATACAATACACCTGGAACGTATGATGTAACTCTGGTGGCAGCTAACTACAATGGAACAAATACAATAATAGCAACGGATCACATTACGGTATACGCTTATCCAGTGATTACATCAACTACTCCAGCGAGTAGATGTGATTCAGGAACCCTTACTTTACAAGCAACAACCAACGTGGGAACTGTAAATTGGTATGATGCTCCAACAGGTGGAAACTTAGTGGCTACAGGGACTAGTTTTACAACTCCGAGTTTAACTTCAACAACAACCTATTATGTTGAAGCATTGAACGGCGTTTGTTCATCAGCTCGCAGCGCAGTTTTAGCAACAGTTAATACAACACCAACTATTACATCAACTACACCAACTACTCGTTGTGGTTCGGGCTCTGCGACTATTTCAGCTACGGCTAGCGCGGGTACTATTTTATGGTATGCAGCAGCTTCAGGAGGAACAGCTCTTTCGTCGGGAAGCAATTTCTCTTCCAATGTTACTGCTACGACCACCTATTATGTAGAGGCAACATTAAATGGTTGTTCTTCTCCTAGAACTGCAGTTGTAGTAACGGTAAATACGGTGCCAACTATCACATCAACGACACCAGCGAGTCGATGCGATTCGGGTACTGTAACCTTGCAAGCAACAGCTTCTAACGGAACTTTGAACTGGTACGATGCGCCTTCAGGAGGAACCTTGTTAGGAACTGGAACTAGTTTTACAACTCCATCCATTTCGGTTTCAACTAATTTCTATGTAGAAAGTACCGATGGAACATGTACATCCGCTCGAACAGCTGTTTTAGCAACTGTAAATGCCACTCCAAGTATTACTTCAACTTCTCCATCACAAGTATGTGATTCGGGAACGGTGACTTTGGGAGCAACGGCCAATGCGGGAACATTAAATTGGTACGGTGTAGCTACAGGTGGAATTGTATTAGGTACAGGAAACAATTTTACAACACCATCAATTAACACCACCACCACTTTCTATGTCGAAGCCGTAAACGGAAGTTGTACCTCAGTAAGAGTACCTGTTATTGCTACTGTAAATACAACGCCATCAATCACTTCAACAACTGGTGCCACAGTTTGTGGTAATGTGGGTGCTACTTTGTCTGCAACTGCTAGTGCTGGAACCATTAATTGGTATACCACATCTATTGGTGGATCAGCTTTTGCCACAGGTACAAGTATTCCCGTAAGCGGAGCCTCATTTACCTATTATGTAGAAGCAATTAGTAATGGTTGTATTTCAACAAGAGTAGCAGTAAATTATACTAATAACCCAATTCCAACTATTACCTCTGTTACACCAGGTAGTCGTTGTGATGGGGGAACAGTCACTTTACAAGCATCTACGGATGTAGGAACAATTAGTTGGTATGACGCTCCAACAGGCGGAAATTTAGTAGGAACGGGCACAAGTTTTACAACTCCTGTTTTAACCGCAACTACAACATACTATGTCGAATCATCTAGTGCTAGTTGTACAACACTAACAAGAACAGCAGTTACTGCGACGGTCAATGAACAACCAGTAATCACGTCAACCACTCCAGCGAGTCGTTGTGGCGACGGAAGTGTTACCTTACAAGCAACCGCAAGTATAGGTGCAATTCATTGGTACAATGCTCCAACTGGCGGAACCCTGGTTGCTACAGGAGGCGCGTTTACAACACCAATTTTAGGTACAACTACAATCTATTATGTTGAGGTGGTGAACGGAAATTGTAGCTCGGCAAGAACTGCGGTTCAAGCTACCGTGTACGCTAGTGCAATAATTACTTCAACCACACCGGCAAGTCGCTGCGATGCGGGAACATTGACACTTTCTGCAATAGCAAGCAATGGAGTAATCAGTTGGTATGACGCCCCAACGGGAGGGAATTTAGTAGCAACTGGAAATACTTTTACAACTCCGGTTCTTACTGCTACCACCACGTATTATGTGGAGGCACAAAACGGTGACTGTATTTCGTCTAGAACCGCTGTGACTGCATCTGTAAATGAGCAACCAGTAATTACATCAACCACTCCTGCAAGTCGTTGCGGTGACGGCAGTGTTACTTTGTTTGCTACAGCAAGTATTGGAACTATTAACTGGTATAATGCTCCAACAGGTGGAACTTTAGTGGCAACAGGCGGATCTTTTGCAACTCCAATTTTGGGTACAACAACAACTTACTATGTTGAGGTTGTAAACGGAAGTTGCTTTTCAGCTCGAACGGCAGTGGTAGCTACTGTATACGCAGTTTCAGTAATCACTTCAACCTCACCAGCGAGTCGTTGTGATGCAGGTACACTCACACTTTCTGCCACTTCAAGTAATGGAGTAATCAGTTGGTATGATGCGCCAACAGGAGGTAATTTAGTGGCAACAGGAACTAGTTTTACAACGCCAGTTTTAACGGTTTCTACAACTTATTATGTGGAAACTCAAAATGGAGATTGTATTTCCTCTAGAACAGCAGTAACGGCTACTATTGCGCCTACAGTTGCTCCAAATGGACTTGCCAATCAAACATTTTGTGATGGGGAAACAGTAGAATTGATAGCGGTAACGGGTACGAACATTACGTGGTATGATGCCCCAACTGGTGGAAATATAATTCCATCTGGAACCGCAATTGTTTCGGGTACGACCTATTATGCCTCACAAACGATTAGCGGTTGCGAAAGCCCAGACCGATTGGCTGTGACTATGACTTTAGGCGGATGTTTAGGTATTCGCGATTTTGAAACCAATGTAATTCAACTGTATCCCAATCCAGTTCTCGACACTTTAACGATTTCATCAACTGAAAATATGTCGAGTATAGAGGTGGTTAATATGTTGGGACAAGTAATATTTGTGAATAAAATCAACGAAATCGAGACCAAAGTCGATATGTCAAGATATGCCGCAGGAACTTACATCATCCGCGTTATGGTTGATGCTAAAGTTGAAATCTTTAAAGTAATCAAGAAGTAGTAAGTAGTTCTATATTTTTAGTTTTTTTTGGAAACCATCTCGTGTAGTGCGAGATGGTTTTTTTTACAAAAAAATGCTTTATTTGCTTGAGTCGTTTTCGTTTAACAAGTAATTAAATCAATGCATCACAATTTGCTTTCTAAGCTTTGCCATCCACCTCCATTCATTACTTCTATTCCTTGGTTTTTTAAAATGGAAGCGGCTTGGCCACTTCTCATTCCACTTTTACAACAAACAATTACGGGTTTTTCCATTCGTTTCATTTCATTTACTTTCGAATGAATCATATCTAATGGAATATTCTTTGAACCCTTGATGTGTCCATCTTGGTATTCGCCAACTGTTCTAACGTCAATAATTACAGCACCTTTATTTATAAATTCACGAACGCTTTCCGTTTTTCCACCCAAACCTAACCTACTTAATAATCCCATGTTTTTATGTTTTAATAATTTTCTAATTTCTTTAATCTGTGTTCCAAATGAATGAATTTCAAGAGCAAAATTAAAATTATCAGTTTTGTATTTAAGTAACAAAAGTTACCCAACTCAAAATATTCTATATATTTGGCAACGATGAAAATTACCGATCGAAAAACCGAAATCATTAATGTAGCTGCTACACTTTTCAAAGAGAAAGGGTACAGCGCTGTTACGATGCGTGACATTGCTCAAGCTATGGACATCAAAGCCGCGAGTTTGTACAATCACATCAAATCCAAACAAGAGATTTTAGTGTTAATCATTATCGAAATTGCTGAAGAATTTACCTCTGTAATGAATGAAATTGTCGCTTCAGAAAACTCTGCTATTCAAAAAGTCGAGCGCGTAATTCAACTGCATATCGACATCACTTTGCGCGACTCCAACGCATTAGCCTGCCTAAATAACGATTGGATGCATCTTACCGATACCGATTTGACTTATTTTATTAAAATGCGCGAAGAGTACGAAGATAATTTTCGATCTATTGTAAAAAAAGGTATAGACAATGGTGAAATCAAAAATGTGAATATCGAAGTAATTATCTTTTCAACACTTTCTACGCTTCGTACGCTTTACCTTTGGTATGGTAAGAAAAAATCACCCAATCCCGCGGTTCTTAAATCCAATATGGTTCAAGTTCTTCTCCATGGAATCGTTTAATCCTCAAATAGTCTGAAACCCTCCGAGGGTTAAAAAAAATACAACGTTTTCGTAACCTATTAAAAAAATCATTAAATTTGCCTAACAAACTAACAATTGTTAGTTTTTATTTTAGATCAAACATGGCAAAATTTCACAGTATAAAAATAGCTGATATTTACAAAGAAACAAAAGATTGTGCTGTTGTTTCTTTTGATGTTCCAGCCGAATTGCAAGCCGAATTTCAATACAAACAAGGGCAACATTTAACGCTCAAAGCTACCATTAATGACACGGAAGTAAGACGATCCTACTCACTTTGTTCCTCGCCTTTGGAACACAAATGGCAGGTAGCTGTAAAAAAAATCAACGAAGGTGTTTTTTCCACTTTTGTTAACGACGTTCTAAAAAAAGGAGATACTATTGATGTAATGGCGCCCAACGGTACATTCTTTGTAGAAACCCATCCATCTCAAGCTAAAAATTACATTGCCTTTGCTGCCGGAAGCGGAATTACACCCATTCTGTCCATCATCAAAACGCACCTGGCAACTGAGCCCAACAGCACTTTTAAACTGTTTTATTTAAATCGTACCGTAAAATCCATTATCTTTAAAGAGGAAATTGAGCAGTTGAAAAATATCTATTTTAACCGTTTCGAAATCTTTCATTTTTTAACCAAAGAACACCGCTCGTCAGAGTTATTCAATGGTCGATTTACCCAAGAAAAAATAAACGTTCTTACCGATAAAATAATTGATGTGGCTGCTACAGATGAGTGCTTCATTTGCGGACCCGAAGACATGATTTTTTTACTTCGCGACGAGCTCATGAATGCCGGTTTAGCCAAGGAAAAAATACATTACGAGTTGTTCAACACAGGCTTGTCTGAAGAAGATAAACAACGCATCAACAAAATTGTAGAGAAAAAAGTAGACGGGACCGAAGTGACCATTATCGACGGCGGAAAAGAATTCCACTTCGTTATGGGCGACGATTTTGACAACATACTTGATGGAGCTATTGCTGCTGGTGCCGATTTGCCCTACGCATGCAAGGGTGGCGTGTGCAGTACCTGTCGTTGCAAAGTAATTGATGGCACCGTTGAAATGAAACTCAACTACTCGCTCGAAGAAGACGAATTGGCCAAAAATTACACATTGAGTTGCCAAGCCGTACCAACTTCTAAAAAAGTAGTAGTCGATTTTGGTTTGTAAAAATATCCTAACTGGTTTTCAAAACCTGTTAGGTATAAATTAAATAATGATTGGAAAGATTTGAAGCAAATAGCTTGGGCATTCTGGTAATCCATGTTCCCGCTTTCCGCAGTATCTTTTTTGCCAAAACGAGTAGAATAGAGGTAAACAGGAATAACAAAAAAGGATACTTGCTCCAATCGGGGCTAATCAACAAACTGAAAGGATAAAAAATAGTGCATTTAATTTGTTTAAGTCGAAAGTACGAGTT
>CAZAJH010000054.1:0-9472 GCA_964485385.1 uncultured Flavobacterium sp. | reverse complement strand
AAGAACATTGCAAAGGAATTGACGTGGTGGCCGAAGCCGAAAACGTAAAAGAAGCCGTTAAACTCATTCACAAACACAACATTGAATTGGTGTTTTTGGATATTGAAATGCCCAACGAAAACGGTTTTGCCTTGTTTGAATATTTTGACCAGCCTTCGTTCGTCACTATTTTTTGTACGGCCTATTCCGAATATGCTTTACAAGCCTTTGAAGTGTCTGCAGTAGATTATTTATTAAAACCCGTTAGCATAAGCAAATTGCAGGAAGCCATTGAAAAAGCCATTAAAACCCGCGGGCAAAATCAAATTCTGCAACACGTTTCAGCTTTGCGTGATAATTTGACGGTCAATCAGTTGCAAAAAATTGCTTTGCCTTTGTCAGATGGTTTGGTTTTTATCAAAGTAGAAGACTTGTTGTACTTTGAAGCCGATGGTTCGTACACCTATGTCATTACCAACAAAGAGAAGTACTTGGTGAGTAAAAAAATCAAAGAATTTCATGAGTTATTGATGAACGACTCGCGTTTTTTTAGAGTGCATCGCTCCTATTTGGTCAATATCCAACAAATTAAAAAGTACAGCAAAAAAGACGGTGCTACTTTGGTTTTTGAAAACAATAAAGTAATACCTGTAGCCAGAGAAAAGAAGAATGAATTTGATGAATACATAGGAAAAATTAGTGTGTAACATGAAAAAACTTATTGTCTTAACCTTCTTTATTCATCAATTACTGTTTTCCCAATTAAGCAATCCAAATGATACTTTGGCAGTAGATAATCTTGGAAAAAAAATTGAGTTGGAAAACAACATGGAAAAAGCAGAAAAATGGAATAATCAACTTTCAGCTATTTGTAAAGCACGGAAAAAACTTACTCATTTACATCCCAAAATTTTAAAATATTACCGCTCTTCTTATCAAACCTCTTTATTAACGGCCTCCTATTTTGAAGAAAATAAAGGCAATTATAAAAAAGCAATACAAATTCTCTTGAGGGTATTAAAAGAACTCGAACAAGAAAAGAAAAAAAACAATAAACTACTGGGTTATGTATACCGTGCGATAGGTGTTTCTTTGGCCCAAGAAAAAGAATATGAAAAGGCGAAATCTTATATTTCAAAAGCAATCCCTTATGCTCAAAAGGACGAAAGCCCTGTAAATCTGGGTGGTTTATACAATGATTTGGGTTTTATCTTTGTAGAAATGAAGGATTTGAAATCGGGGATTTCCTACTACAGCAAAAGCATAGCTATATTCAAAAAAATTAATGACCTCAACTCAATTGCCAATTCATTGCACAATATAGCAGGAATATATGCTACCCAAAAATCATACAAATCAGCAAAAAAATTCTTAGAAGAAGCCATATTTTACAACCTAAAAGCCAAAAATTTTAGCCAACTTTCAACCAATTATTTAAATCTGTATACCATAGAGAAATCAGAAAACAATAATGAAAAAGCTATTTTTTATTTAGAAAAATTTAATGAGGCAGCTGTAGCTTCAAAGAACCTAAGAACGCAACTCAGATCTACTCAATCACTCTATGAGTATTATAGCGAAACGAATCAAAAAGAATTGGCTTTGAAATACCTCGAAGAAAATATTAGAATTGATAAAATCCTCAACAAGGATGAAAACAAAAACGCCATGTTGAAAGCAACATTCAAATATGAAACCGAGAAAAAAGAAGCCCAAATCAAAGCATTATCCCAACAAAAAAAAATAGCAACCCTTGAAACACAACGGCAAAAAACAATTGCGCTTGTATTGGCTATTTCTTTATTTTCAATACTAATAACGTCTTATGTTGTATTCAACCGTTATAAAATTAAAAAACAAAACGAGGTATTAAAATCGCAACTGATCCAAGCACAAAAAACCATCGAAGCCGAGAAAAAAGCCACCGAAAGCGAACTCAAAGCACTCAAAAGCCAAATGAATCCGCATTTTATTTTTAATGCGTTGACGAGTATTCAAGACCAATTCATGTTCGGTGATAAGGTGTTGGCCAACGAACAAATGGGAAATTTCACCTACTTAACACGCCAAATTTTGAATGTTTCCGGCAAAAAACAAATCTTACTTGCAACCGAAATTGATCTTTTAACCAAGTATTTGGAATTGGAAAAAATGCGTTTTACCACCGACTTCGAATACGAAATCAATCTGTTGGGCGACATCGATGAAGACTACCACGAAATTCCACCGATGTTAATTCAACCTTTTGTGGAGAATAGCATCAAACACGGGCTGTTACATAAAAATGGGTTAAAAAAAATTCAAATTGATTTTGATTTAGCGAAAACCGAAGAATACATCATTTGTACCGTAATCGATAACGGAATTGGTCGCCAAAAATCGGCCGAAATCAAAGCTAAAAATCATTCCACACACCTTTCGTTCTCCACCAAAGCCATCGAACAACGCCTAGAATTACTCAACGAAAAACTCCAATTACCCGATTTAATCACTTATACCGATTTGATTTCCAACGAAAACGAAGTCAACGGTACAAAAGTGGTTTTAAAAATTCCGATTGTTTAACACATTTGATTATTTTTACAGTTCATTTGTAATATCAAATCAATGTCACAAAAACGCCTTTTTCTGCTCGATGCCTATGCATTAATTTTCCGTGGTTACTATGCTTTTATCAAAAACCCACGCATCAACTCTAAAGGAATGGACACGTCGGCCATTATGGGTTTTATGAATTCGCTAATGGACGTAATCAAACGCGAAAAACCCGATCATTTGGCCGTAGCTTTTGATAAAGGTGGTAGTGATTACCGATTTGAAATGTACCAAGAATACAAAGCCAACCGCGATGAAACGCCCGAAGCCATCAAAATTGCCGTACCATACATCCAACAATTATTGCAAGCGATGCACATTCCAATTATGGAAAAAGCGGGCTACGAAGCCGATGACTTAATCGGAACCTTGGCCAAACAAGCCGAAAAAGAAGGGTATCAAGTATTTATGGTAACGCCCGATAAAGATTTTGCACAATTGGTTTCAGAAAATATTTTTATGTACAAACCAGCCAAAGGCGGCAACGATATCGAGATTTGGGGTATTCCTGAAGTATTGGAAAAATTCGAAATAGACAACCCATTGCAAGTGATTGATTTTCTTGGAATGATGGGCGACGCAGCGGATAATATTCCGGGATTGCCTGGTGTGGGTGAAAAAACAGCGAAGAAATTTTTAAAAGAATACGGTTCGTTAGAAAACTTGCTGGCGAACACGCACCAACTCAAAGGCGCCATCAAAGATAAAATTGAAGCCAATGCCGAACTGGGATTATTGTCTAAAAAATTAGCCACTATCCTACTCGATTGTCCCGTCGAATTCAACGCCGAAGATTTTGAGTTATCCAAACCCGATATCGAAAAAACCGATGCTTTGTTTCAAGAATTGGAATTCCGTCAAATGAAAACCCAATTTGACAAACTGTTTGGCACCGGAAAAGAATACGACGAAATCGACACCAATGACAATGGCACTGACAAAATTCAAGCACCAAAAAAACCAGCCAAAAAAACGAATGAGGATCAATTTGATTTGTTTGGTTTTGTGGATGATGATTCTGATGAACCCAAACCGCATTCGTATTATGCAACACTAGAAACTACAAGTCACAATTACCAAATTATTCAAGGTGAGTTAGGTATAAAATTGTTTTTGCAAAATCTAAACAGCCAAACTTCTGTGTGTTTTGATACCGAGACTACTGGAATTGACGCGTTGAATGCCGAGTTAGTTGGAATGTCATTTGCTTGGGAAAAAGGAAAGGCCTTTTATGTTCCGTTTCCTGAAAATCAAGAAGAAGCCCAAATCTTGGCCGACAAGTTCAAGCCGTTTTTCGAAAATGAAGCGATTGAAAAAATTGGTCAAAACATGAAATACGATTTGAAGATTTTGGCGAATTACAACATCACGGTCAAAGGCAAACTCTTCGACACCATGATTGCGCATTATTTGATCAATCCTGATATGCGTCACAATATGGATGTGTTATCGGAAACCTACTTAAAATATTCGCCCAAATCTATCGAAACCTTAATTGGGAAGAAAGGCAAAAACCAACTGTCCATGCGCGATGTTCCTTTGGAAGACATCAAAGAATACGCTGCCGAAGACGCCGATATTACTTTACAACTAAAAGAAGTATTCAGTCCGATTTTAGACAAAGCCGAAACCAAAAAATTGTTTGAAGAAATCGAAATTCCTCTCGTTCCCGTTTTAGCTGCCATGGAATCGGAAGGCATCAATTTGGATGTGAACTTCCTCAAAGCGATGGCCGTTGACATGCAAAAAGAAATCAACGATTTTGAACAGAAGATCTACGAAACAGCAGGCGAAAAATTCAATTTGGCTTCACCCAAACAATTGGGTGATATTTTGTTTGAAAAACTCAAAATTGGTGGCACCAAACAAAAGAAAACCAAAACAGGCCAATATGCTACTGGTGAAGAAGTCTTGAGCTATTTGGCCAACGAACACCAAATTGTCAAAGACATATTGGAATGGCGTCAAATGGTGAAATTGCAAAGTACTTATATTGAAGCATTGCCGAATCAAGTGGATAAAAAAACCCATCGCGTACATACCGATTACATGCAAACCGTTGCCGCAACAGGACGTTTGAGTTCAAATAATCCGAATTTGCAAAACATTCCCATTCGCACCGAGCGCGGACGATTGATCCGAAAAGCGTTTATTGCTCGTGATGAAAATTATAGGTTATTGTCTGCCGATTACTCGCAAATTGAACTCCGCATCATCGCCGCATTATCGGGTGAAGAAAACATGATCAAAGCGTTTCAAAACCACGAAGACATTCACCGAAGTACGGCTGCCAAAGTATTCAATGTCAGTTTGGATGAAGTAACCAAAGAACAAAGAAGCAATGCCAAAACGGTCAATTTCGGTATTATTTACGGTGTTTCTGCTTTTGGGTTGAGCAATCAAACTTCGTTATCACGCAGCGAAAGCGCAGCCTTGATTGATGCGTATTACAAAACCTATCCAAAACTAAAATCGTACATGTCCGAACAAGTTGATTTTGCCCGTCACAACGGTTACGTACAAACGGTTTTAGGAAGACGACGTTATCTGAAAGACATCAATTCGGCCAACGCAGTAGTTCGTAGTGCAGCCGAACGCAATGCAGTAAATGCGCCGATTCAAGGTTCAGCAGCTGATATCATCAAAATTGCGATGATCAACATTCATCAAAAACTCACATCCGAAAATTGGAAATCCAAAATGCTTTTGCAAGTACACGATGAGTTAGTTTTTGACGTACACCACTCCGAAATGGAAAAAATCCAACCGATGATCAAACACGAAATGGAAAATGCCATCCAACTCGCTGTTCCATTAGAAGTCGAATTGGGTTTTGGAAAAGATTGGTTGGAAGCGCATTAATTTTAGGGGTCAATATGCCTTGGCAATCATCCGTAAGAATGAACTCTTAAATTTCTTACTTTTGTTCCATGCCGATAGTTTCTCTTTCCGAAAAAAACCTGGAACGAATCAAATCGATAACCAATAGCAATTACCTAGATGTGATTGGTTTGGTTGTCGTATTGACTGCTTCTTTTTCGTTGGGCTACCACAACACCGAATATAAATTTACATTTCAAAGCAAAAACTATATTTTCTTTTTAGGCTATGTTTCGATACTGAATACTGGTTTTTCTTTGATGGGAAATCGTTTGGTTACGAAGAAAAATAATTTGGGCAATCTAATTACTACTTGCAATACATTTTTGAGTGGCTCTATCGATTATTTGTTGGGAAATAAAGGTGCCATTTTGACTTATCCTGTTTCTTTCGTGGCTAACTTCTTGGTCTTTAAAGCATGGAAAAAAAGTAAAATTTTGCGCTCTATCGATTTTGTATTTTACCGAAATATTTTCATTGGCTTTCTATTTTCTTTGATTTTAAATTACATAGCATTCACTATCTTTTCAGAAAAAGGCTTCGATTGGAAATTGTTTTTTGCCGTTGCGATTCCAACTGGGATTACCTTTGGTGGAACCTTCAACACAGCTCGAATGTATCCCAATAATTGGTTTCTGTGGCAATTCTATAATTTGTCCAAAATTGTTCAGAATATAATGCTGATGAACATTGCCAACACAGCTAAATACACTTTCTATTTCTTTAATGCTGTTATAGGCTATATTACTTGGAACGACGACAAAAAAAAGGCCTCGTAGATTGATGTACGAAGCCTTTTAAAAAAGTTCTTGGAATAACTATTCCACTATAATTTTTTTCCACGATTTATCCGATTGGTTTTTCAACTCCAAGAAATAAATTCCTTTGGCCAATTCTGATAAATCAATTTGGTTGGTCATGCTTTCGTTTCCTTTGATGGTTTTGATAAAAGCACCTGTTTGAGAATACACGTCAATCGAACTCAAAACTGATTTGGAATCTATGGTAAATATTCCAGTAGATGGATTGGGATAAATTTGAGAACTAGCCAGAGAAAAATCTTCAACTCCTAGTGCGGTTCTGGTAAGTACTTGACCTGCATGTGGATTATTTCCATGGTAAGCCAAACTAGTAGTCGCTCCCTGAGCAAAAATAATATTTATATTGGAGTTGTCGTTTAAAAATGTATAATCCCCAGCCGAAACCAAAGCTCTTGTAGCCACTATTGCACGCACACCAGATACTACGTTATCACTCACAATAGTCCAACTTTGAGTAGCATCAGGACTAGGAACAGCATACCCACCAGGAGCAACGTAATCTCTGTTGGCTGTTGAATTCCAAATGAACATATCTGTAGCTGCCGCCATCGTAAGCCCGTTAAAACCGATACCTAACCAACGTGAACTATTTCCAGTTAGAGTCATCGTTACTGTTGTAGGATCAGTATCAATTTTAATGGTCATGGTCGAACCTGTCAACGCAACGGTGCCTGTTGTAAACTGAGCAAAAGAAGTAATCGCTGTTAGCAAACAACTCAAAACAAGTAATTTTTTTTTCATTTTTTTTATTTTAATAGGTTAATAATCTCTTCATTTCCTGAGGACACAGCATATTCAAAAGCTGTCTTCCCGTTTTTGTCTACTATGGTTTTGTCTGCCTTGTTTTTCAAAAGTAACTGAACTAGTTCAACATTCGTAAACTGAATGGCAAACATCAAAGCAGTAACTCCATTATCGTCCGTCTCATCGATGTTGGCTTTTTGAGTTAACAAATAAGTAACCATCTCCAGATTTCCTCTAACTACAGCGGCCATTAAAGCGTTGCCCATTGGACTTTTGTAGTTAATATCACATCCTTTTCTTATCAAAAATTGTGCAACATTGTTGTTTCCACTATAACAAGCCAATATCAAAGGTGTAAAACCGTTGGCATTCACTTCATTTATTGCTCTTGCATTTAATTTGAACAATTCTTCTATTTCTGTAAGGCTACCCTTTCGCGCAATATCAAATACCGATGTGGTGCTTTGACCCTGAGCATCAGAAATAACAAAAAAAACAAAGATGGAAAAAAAAACTCGTATCATAATAACGAACTGCACCGCTCAAAAGTATTTATTTTTTTTGTGTTTTGCAATAAAAAAAAGGTGAACATTAGGTAAACAGCGCTGCCTTAAACTTTACATCTCGTTGTTTTACAGTTTTTTAGTTGAATCGCGTTGGCGGAGCTCGGTTTTGATAACTGTGGTGCGGTGTGTGTATACTTCGTCTTTGCTTTCTAATTTTTCGATAAGCATCTTGGTCGCCACTTCACCAATTTCGGGTCCGTGTTGACTGACCGTTGACAAACTCGGTGTCATTCTGCGCGACCAAACACCATCGGCAAAACCGATAATGGAAAGCTGTTGCGGAATTTTATATCCATTTTGAATCCCCAATTTCATTGCCGTAACCGAAGCATGTTCGTCAAGCGCAAAAACGCCATCGGGCTTGTTTTTGATAAAGAATCCGCCTATTTTAGCATTAAAATCTTCTGAATTTTCGGTCAATATCACCAAGGAATCATCCACTGTCACTTGGTGTCTTTTCATAGCCTCATAAAATCCTTGAGCGCGCAATTTGCCTACACTCAAATTATCAATTGCCGATAGCAAAGCAATTTTTTTGCAACCCGATTGCAATAAATGCTCGGTTGCGTTAACAGCCGAATCCAAATCATCTACAATAACCTTATCACAATTGATTTCATCGGCTATACGATCAAACATGACTATAGGTGTTCCGTCATTAATAATCGATTTAAAATGATCATATTTTTGTAGTTTCTGGGCTTCCTCTGAAATAGATAATATGAATCCGTCTATGGTTCCGTTGCTCAACATTTCGAGCGCGTTAATTTCTTTTTCGAGTGATTCGTTAGAAATACAAGTAATCACTTTATAGCCTTTTTCATCAGCCACTTTTTCAATTCCGGTGAAAACTTTAGCAAAAAACGAATTCAAAATATTCGGAATAATCACCCCAATTGTTTTAGTAGAGCGATTTTTTAAATTCAAACCAATACTATTGGGTTTGTAATTTTTCAGTTTGGCGTATTCTTGAATTTTAATTTTAGTTGGTTCGCTAATTTCCGGACTGTCATTCAATGCTTTGGAAACAGTAGAAACGGAAACTCCGAGTTCTTTGGCTATTTGTTTTAACGTGGCTTTCGATTTCATAACTATAGATATAAAGGCGTAAATTTAGACAATTTATTTGAGAAGCGGATAGCTTGGGCCTTTTTTGTAACCGTAATTCCTGCTCTCGTCAGTCGTTCCGATGAATCGGGAACTCCAACAAAGCCTCGATCAGGGCTAAAAAGTATACTTTTGGCTTTCAAAAAAACAATTCTATTGTGCTATATTCCAAAATAATAGCCTTGTGGAAAATAAATCAAAGCAGCAGTTTGCATATATCATATTTATTTGTACTTTTGCACTCCCTTAATTGGGAATGGAATGTTTAATTAAAAATAATTATTGTGAACACATTAAGCTACAAGACAGTTTCAGCTAACAAAGCTACTGCAGACAAGCAGTGGATTGTTGTAGATGCTGAAGGTCATAACTTGGGTCGTTTAGCTTCAAAAGTGGCGATGCTTTTGAGAGGTAAATACAAACCGAGTTATACACCGCACGTTGATTGTGGAGATAACGTAATTGTTATCAATGCAGAAAAGATCAACTTAACTGGTAACAAGTTAGATGACAAAACGTACATCAGACACACAGGTTATCCAGGAGGACAGAGAAGCTTAACTGCTAAAGTAATGCAACAAAAAAATCCTGCATTGTTAGTAGAAAAAGCTGTAAAAGGAATGTTGCCTAAAAACAAATTAGGCGCTCAATTATTCCGCAATTTGAATGTAAATGTTGGTACTGAGCACAAACACGGCGCTCAACAACCAAAAACCGTTAACCTTAACGACTTAAAGTAATGGGAGTTATTCACAAAATCGGTAGAAGAAAATGTGCAGT
>CAZAJH010000053.1:0-9828 GCA_964485385.1 uncultured Flavobacterium sp. | reverse complement strand
GCTTGCACAAATAAGTCGAGGTTACTTGGTGAAATATAATCGATATTTAAACCTAATCCTCTCAGAATAAATAATGTTCCTATAAGTATCGTTACTAGCGGAATGATTCGTTGAATTGTATTTCTGAATGGTTGCGTCACAAATCCGCTTGCGTAAACTACAGCGCTCATCATCGGAATAGTTCCCAAACCATACAACAACATATACGAAACACTCATATATGTATTGGGCATGGCTACAGCTCCAAAAAGAGCCACATAGACCATTCCACATGGTAATAAACCGTTCAACAACCCAATGGTAAACAATGCATCAGCTGATTTTCGTTTGAATTGTGCTCCAAGTTGCGTTTTTAGTTGAGCAATAATGGTGTAAATAGGTTTCGAAAAATTGTATTGCGCAAAGATGCGTTCCGGTAGCACCGCAATTAGAATCATCAAAATTCCGACTACAATAGACAGTCGCTGTTGAAAACCCGCCAGAAACAAACCTCTTCCAATTAAACCAAAAAAGAATCCTAACATACCATACGAGGTAATTCGACCCAATTGGTAGGTTAGGATTTGTAACGCTTTTTTTGTTGGATTGTGATGATCAACAGGCAACATCATGGCTATTGGTCCGCACATACCAATGCAATGCAAGCTGCTAATGAATCCAAAAAATAAAGCTGTACTGATCATGTTGAGTTAGTGCAGGTTAAAACTTTCTTTGTCGAGGTATTCTTTTCCTTCATAACTCCAGTCCAAAGCAATGTCCCAACGACCGCCAACCAGGTTTTTTTTAGGTATGAGCAAACGTGGACTTGACAACGAAATAGGACTTTCGAAATCAAGTTTTTTGTTGGACGGTCGATATAAGGACACTTTGCCTGAGATTTTTGTAAAATCCATAGTAGTGGGAAAAAGCACTACAATTCCATCTTCTTCTACACTAAATTGAATGGAAGTAGTCCGATTTAGTGCGTTTTGTTCTTTTTCCAATTCTTTTTCAAAACCTTGCTCTTTTTGATAGTATTTTTCGACTACCAATTCGTTGTCGTATTTACTATTTGATTGCACTTTGACAACAAAAAAGAGTATAAAACTCATAAAAAGTGCAAAGGCTATTACAATTCCGGTTCCCCAATTAATTTTCATACTATTTTATTTAAAGCTTCTTGGCCCTACAAAGTTTGTAGTAGCCGTTTCTATTAATTTATCGTTGTGGTAAACCTCAATTTGAAGTTCTACTTTTTCATCTTTCAAATCACTTTCTGCAATTTTAACAAAGAAAGTTCCTTTAGCTATTCCCTGTTTGGGAACTTTAGCTGTGGGACTTCCTACCAACTTAATTTCCCCTCTTGGTGCATTCAATTTGAAAGTAACTTGTTCAAATTCTCGTTCTGTTTTATTTACAATATTGTAGTTATAAATATTCGTAATGGTATTGCCTTCCCGTTGAAACAATTGACCAGGTATGTGCAGAATAGTTGCTTCAACATCATTTCTCAAAAACAACATTCCAATAAAAACACCAATCAATATCAACAGCACAGCGATATATCCTTTCATGCGGGTTGTAAGTTTGAATTTTTCTTTTTTTACAACCTCATCTTCACTAGCATATCTGATCAATCCCTTGGGTAATCCCACTTTTTCCATAATGCTATCACATTCATCGATACAAGCTGTGCAATTGATGCATTCTAACTGCGTACCATTTCGAATATCAATTCCGGTTGGGCACACGTGAACACATACTTTACAATCAATACAATCGCCTTTTCCCAATGCTTTACGATCTTCATTTTTATTGAATTTAGCTCTTCCTGTTTCCCCTTCGCCACGCACATGATCGTAGGTTACATTGATGGTTTTGTTATCCAATAAAACACCTTGCATTCTTCCGTAAGGGCAAGCTATAATACACACTTGCTCTCTAAACCATGCGTAGATAAAGTAAAAAACACCCGTAAAAATCAATAAAGCAATGAGCGTACTTGTATTTTGAGCAGGGCCTTCTTGGATGAATCGAAGCAATTGATCACTTCCTATCAAATAAGCTAAAAATACATTAGCGATTAGAAATGAAATTATAAAAAACACCACCCATTTGGCAACTCGTTTTCTTATTTTTTCGCCATCCCAATCTTGGTTAGACAAACGGATTTGAGCTGCTCTATCGCCATCAATCCAATACTCAATTCGCCGGAACACCATTTCCATAAAAATGGTTTGCGGACAAAACCAACCACAAAAAATACGACCAAATGCAACCGTAAACAAAGCCAAACCCACCACTCCGATAATCATTGAAATTACGAAAAGATGAAAATCTTGTGGCCAAAATGGAAAACTAAAAATATTGAATCGTCGCTCAATGACGTTGAATAGTAAAAATTGGTTTCCATTAACCTTAATAAAGGGTGCAGAAAGCAAAAAAGCCAATAAAAAATAACTCAACCATTTGCGTTTGTCGTAAAAAGGTCCAGAAGGCTTTTTGGGATGAATGAATACCCTTTTTCCTTTGGCGTCAATAGTTGAAATACTATCTCTAAAACTTTCATCCGGAAGATTTGTTTCCATTGTGATGTGAATGATACTGTAATTCGATTGAGTTGGAAAAGTTTTGAGTCGATGCCCAAAACCGTTCTTTTTACTTTACTTTTTTGTTACAGAAGTACTATCTGTAGTCGCAGGAGCGGTTTCTGCTGGAGCCGCTTCTTCAATCCACTTTTCCCCTTCTTGAGGTTTGGCGCCTGCAGGTTTTGTGCCCTGAAGACTCAAGACGTAACTTGCTACTTTTTGGACTTCGGTTGTACCCAATGTTTTTGCCCAACCTACCATGGTTGGATTGTTTTTGCTACCTTCTGCAATCAATTTAAAGACATTTTTGATGCCTCCACCATTGATCCAGTATTCATCGGTTAGATTCGGTCCGACAGAACCACCACCATCCGCTTTATGACAGGCTGCACAAGCATTGATAAAAATTTCTTTTCCTTTAGCCAAACTCTCCGCATCAGTTAGCAACGTTACTTTGTCAAACGTAATTTCTTCTTTTGGTGCATTGGCTTTGTTTTTTTCCATTTCAAGAGTGGCTAAAGCTACTTCATTATCAAATTCTTGTGCTTGATTGTAATCTCCAAAAACGTGAAAACGAACCAAATAAATTAAAGCAAAAATTATAGTAGCATAAAACAAATTCACCCACCAAGGAGGCAATACGTTGTCTAGCTCTCGAATGCCATCGTAATCGTGATCGAGCATAACATCGGCTTCTTGTTCAATCGATTTGGAACGCGTTAATCTTTTCATTAAACCCTGCATCCATGCACTGTCTTTCCAAGAAACTGTTTGCGCCTCTTCCAATTGTTTTCGTTGTTCGTCAGTAAGCAAATGATAGGTTACTTTGTCAACTGCACTCACGACAATTTCAATTGCAACCAACAAGAATAAAAATACAACCAAAAACAAGGAAACCATAGGGTATTTTACAAAAGCGGGGCGGTCACCAGAGTCAATAAAAAATTCCATAGCCATAAAAACGATGGCAAAAATGACAGGAACTCGTACGTATGATGGAAATAATTTTTTCATTTTTCTACTTTTTAAATTGAATGTTACTAATCTTCAAGTGGCAGCCCACTCACTTTTTTAATGGATTCTTTACTGTAAGTCATTGCCCAAATAGTAAACAAGACAAAAGCGGCAAAGAATATCGTTAACGAGATGATGGGATAAACCTCAACACCCGTAATAGATTCCAAATTGTGTTTAAAAAACTTTAACATGGCAATTACTTTTTAGATTTTACTTGAGTATCTGTTCCTAATCGTTGTAAATAAGCAATCAAAGCTATAATTTCTCTATTCTTTAAAGGAGAAGCTGTTTCGTTTCCGAAAGCCTTTTTAATTTCGGTATTGGCCAACAATTTAGCTTCTATCTTAGAAGACTGTTCATTGATGCTCTTCATTGCATTGGCAATTTCTTGATCGGTATAGGGTACACCAAGAGTAACCATCACATTCATTTTGTCTTGAATTGTCGAATTATCGAGTGTATTTTTAATCAACCATTGGTAGCGAGGCATGATTGAACCCGGAGAAATACTTTGTGGATCATACATGTGATTAAAATGCCAAACATCATCTCTACCGCCATTGAAAGGCTTACCTGGAACCCCTTCACGAGCTAAATCTGGACCGGTTCGTTTGGATCCCCAAAGGAAAGGATGATCGTATACATATTCACCAGATTTAGAATATTCGCCATAGCGTTCTACTTCTGATCGGAATGGTCTAATTAATTGCGAGTGACAGCCGATACAACCCTCTCGTATGTACAAATCACGTCCTTGCAGTTCGAGCGGAGTATAAGGTTTAACAGCCGAAATAGTTGGGATGTTAGATTTAACTAAAATAGTTGGTAAAATTTGAACCAATCCACCGATGAGAATGGCAACCGTCGTGTAAACCATAAATTGAACGGGTTTTCGCTCTAACCAAGAGTGCCATTTTTCGCCCTTTAATCGATTCGGACTGATGGCGACCAAGGCTGGAGCTTCGGCGGCTTCGTCTTCAATAGCAGCTCCTTGTTTTACTGTTTTTACAATGTTGTATACTAACACAAAAACACCAACTACATAAAGCGTTCCTCCAATAGCTCTCATCCAATACATTGGAATAATTTGTGTTACTGTTTCGAGGAAGTTTCCGTATTGTAAACCTGCTCCATCGGGCTTGAATTGTTTCCACATAGAGGCTTGTGTAAATCCGGCTACATACATCGGAAGCGCATACAAGATGATGCCTAAAGTTCCGATCCAGAAATGGAAATTGGCTAATTTTTCAGAAAATAATTTGGTTTTGGCCATACGAGGAATCAACCAATATATCATACCAAATGATAAGAAACCATTCCAAGCCAGAGCACCTACGTGAACGTGAGCAATAATCCAATCGGTAAAGTGTGCAATGGCATTGACGTTTTTTAGCGAAAGCATGGGGCCTTCAAAAGTTGCCATACCATATCCCGTAATGGCAACAACAAAGAACTTCAATACCGAGTCAGTTCGCACTTTATCCCAAACTCCACGTAGTGTCAATAATCCATTAATCATACCTCCCCAAGATGGAGCTATCAGCATCACGGAGAACACTACACCTAAATTTTGAGCCCAATCTGGCAAAGCCGAATACAACAAGTGGTGAGGTCCAGCCCAGATATAGATAAAGATCAAGGACCAAAAGTGAATAATGGACAAGCGGTAAGAATAAACCGGACGGTTTGCGGCTTTGGGCACAAAGTAGTACATCATTCCTAAAAATGGAGTCGTTAGGAAGAAAGCTACCGCATTGTGACCGTACCACCACTGTACCAAAGCATCTTGTACGCCTGCATATACCGAATACGATTTTAAGCCTGAAACGGGTAATTCTAAACTGTTAAAAATATGAAGCACAGCAACCGTTACAAAAGTGGCGATATAAAACCAAATAGCCACATAAATGTGTCGTTCTCTTCTCTTGATGATCGTTCCAATCATGTTGATGCCAAAAACTACCCATATCAAGGCAATAGCAATATCAATAGGCCACTCTAACTCTGCGTATTCCTTAGAGGTAGTGTATCCTAGAGGTAGTGTTATAGCTGCAGAAACTATGATGAGTTGCCAACCCCAAAAATGAAGTTGACTCAAAAAGTCGCTAAACATTCGGGTTTTCAGTAGGCGTTGCATGGAGTAATATACACCTGCAAACATCGCATTACCCACAAAAGCAAAGATAACTGCATTGGTGTGTAATGGTCTGAGTCTACCAAAACTTAAGAAAGAAATTCCATTGGTAACATTAGGGAATAAAAACATAAATGCTAATATTAACCCAACCAACATACCTACTACACCAAAAACGATACTGGCGTAAATGAAGTTCCTTACAATTTTGTTGTCATACTGAAATTGTTGCATTTCCATAATTATACTTGTTTTTCTTCGGTTATATTTAATTGATTTTTGTTCGTTTCTTTTCGTAGTTCATCGTCAAATAACATTCTGACCGATGGGGTGTAATCGTCGTCGTATTGGCCCGATTTTACCGCACGAATAAATGCGTATAAAAAAAACACGGCGACCACTATACTAATACTGATTAATAAATAAATGACACTCATACCTCTAATTTGTGTTAACAAAGTTACTTGGGCTACTTTTGATAAAATATGACTTTTGTCATACGCTTAAATTTGTCTTAATTTTTTATTTGATTCGTGCAAAATAATTACTCATAATAGTAACAAAACTGACAATAGTAATTGTGCTCAGTGGCATTATAATTGCAGCAACCAAAGGTGATAAATGCCCCGAAATCGCATAAGTCAATCCTACTAGGTTGTAGAGCAACGACAACCCAAAACTCATGTAAATGGTTTTCATTGCATTTTTGGCATACTGCATAAAAAAAGCAATTTGATCAAATTGAGTAGCGTCTAAAATACCATCGCAAGCAGGCGAAAACACATTGACATTTTCAGATACAGCAATACCTACATTACTTTGAGCTAAAGCACCCGCATCGTTCAAACCATCGCCAACCATCATTACATTACGACCTTGTTTTTGAAGTTTATCGATATAATCTAATTTTTGCTCTGGTTTTTGATTAAAAACCAAACTAGTTTGAGGTGGCATCATTTTTTCAAGTATTCGTTGTTCCCCATCATTATCACCAGACAATATAACAATGTGGTACTTTTTGGCTAACTGTTCAAATAACGACTCTAACCCTATTCGATATTGATTGTTAAACACATAACTCCCTTTATAAATACCATTAATTTCAACATGTACCTTTGTTTTCTTGTGGGTATTTTCACTCATGTGTTGTAAAAACTGTGAGGAACCCAATTTGATAGTTGTATTTTGAATGGTCGCTACAATTCCTTTTCCTATGATTTCTTCAAAATGATTGACTTCCAATTTATCGTAATTGGGGATAAAGTCATACAACCTTCTACTCAAAGGATGATTAGAACCTCTGAGCACATTTTTTACTATTTTTAACTCGTTATCATTCAGAGGAGTTCCTTCATAAGAAATGGCTGTTTTTTTGTTAGTCGTAATGGTTCCCGTTTTATCAAAAACTAGGGTGTCCACTTTGGCTAATTGCTCGATCACCAAAGCATTTTTTAGGTAGAATTTTCGCTTACCTAAAATCCGCAATACATTTCCCAACGTAAACGGTGCCGTTAATGCCAATGCACAAGGACAAGCTACGATTAAGATGGCTGTAAAAACATTAAACGCTGTTGGCACATCATAAAACAACCAAAAAACAAAGGAAACTAAAGCCAATCCCAATAATGCTGGTGTAAAATAACGACTGATTGTATCGGTAATGGTCTTGTGTTGTTGATCTACTCGTTTTTGAAAAACTGCATTACTCCACAATTGAGTTAGGTAACTTTGTGAAACCGAAAACAACACCTCCATTTCGATGACATTACCCAATTGCTTGCCGCCAGCAAAAATTTTATCACCCGATTTTTTCTCAATCGGAACAGCTTCACCTGTCACAAAACTGTAATCAATTGCTGCTTTTTCAGTAATCAAAATTCCGTCAACGGGAATGAGTTCTTGATTGCGAATTAACAATCGATCGCCTTTTTGAATGTCGTATACCTGAATGGCTTCTTCTTCACCATTGGGCAAAACTTTGGTAATTGCAATCGGGAAATAGGATTTATAATCGCGTTCAAAAGAAAGGAAATCATACGTTTTAATTTGGAATAATTTTCCTAACAACATAAAGAAAATCAGTCCACACATGCTGTCAAAAAAACCTTGTCCGTAATCGAAAATAATATCTACTGTACTTCGAACAAACATGACTACTATTCCCAAAGCAATCGGAATATCGATGCTGAGAAAACCCGACTTGAGGCTCTTCCATGCTGAAACATAATAACCTGATGCCGAATATATAAAAGAAGGCAACGATAAGGCAAATATCAACCAACGGAAAAATCCACGGTATTGATTGATCCAGTACTCTTCTACCTCAAAATATTCGGGAAATGAGAGTAGCATGATATTTCCAAAACAGAAAAAAGCCACCCCAATTTTATAAATCAAAGAGCGATCAACTTTCTTTTTGCCCTCATCCAAATTCTCCAAACTGATATATGGTTCATACCCAATAGAACAGAGTAATTCAACAATTTGTTTGAGTGTGGTTTTCTGTGGATTATAAGTAATGCGTACTTTTTTTTCGGGAAAGTTTACTTGTGATGTACTTATTCCGTCTTGAAGTTTTTGTAAATTCTCCAAAATCCAAATACACGAACTACAGTGTATGTGAGGTATGTAGAGTGAAACAATATGCGTTGCATCTTCATTGAATTCGAGAAGTTTGTTGCTAATTTCATCATTCTCTAAAAAATCGTATTTACCTTTAATATCCAGTGGTGTTGCACCCGGCGATGCTTGAAAATCATAATAACAACTCAAGTCATTTTGACTAAAAATTTCATACACGGTTTTACAACCAACGCAACAAAACTTTTTTTCGTCAAAGGCAACTTCGTTTTTTTTTATAATTTCAGTACCACAATGGAAACAATTTGTTGTGTCCATAATTTGCTCATTTTACCTGTAACAAAGGTCACATAACACCAAAAATTAAAATATGATATTTGTCATGGTTTTACTATTTTTGTTGAACTTAAACTAAATTCAGGTATGAGTAAGTGTGAACAGTGTATTGTAAGACAATTTAGCTCCTTAAAAGCATTGACGAAAGATGAGTTAGTGCGAATGGCCGAATGCAAAACATCGTACACCATTAAAAAAGGAGAACCTATTTTTGAAGAAGGAGATGTTACCAATGGTATTTACTGCGTTAAAGATGGGGTTTGCAAAATGACCAAATTGAGTGCCAATGGTAAAGATCAGATTGTAAAATTGGTCAAATCGGGAGAGTTGTTGGGTCAACGCTCAATGATCAGTGAAGAACCCGCTAACTTGAGTGCAATAGCACTAGAGGACATGGAAGTGTGTTTTATCCCAAAAAGCGAGGTGATGGCTTTCTTTGATAAAAACAACCAGTTTTCGATGAATGTTATGAAAACCATATGCGGCGATTTGAAGGAAGCTGATGACCACATGGTGTCAATGGCACAAAAAAGTGTCAAAGAGCGTTTAGCCGAAACCTTATTGTATTTGGAAGATACTTTTGGCAAAAATGAAGATGGTTCGTTGCACATTCAACTCTCCCGTGAAGAATTGGCAGGTATGATAGGAACCGCAACTGAAAGTTGTATCCGATTGCTTTCTGAATTTAACAAAAGTGGATATGTCGATTTGAATGGTAAGAAAATCACACTTTTAGAACGCAACAAATTAAGACGATTAGCCGATTGATCGTATCAGTATATTTCTACACACAAAACTGCTTCCCGTAAGCAGTTTTTTTTTATTTTTAAAAATTAAAATTCAAGAATAGTAATTTATGAATGCAGGAAAGAAATACACCTTATCAGAATTCATCTATTGGACACGAAGACACATTTATAAACTACTCATCTTGTCTGCCATTCCGACTGTTTTGTATTTTCTGGGATGGAAATTCTTATCGATTACTTGGGTTCCAATATCTTTTCCACCGAGGCGGCGGCCGCCTATGGCGATGGGATCGGCCGGGAGGTGCGGGCAGCGGAGATTCAGCCAGTGGTGAACGACTTGCTGGCGGCCAATGTGCTGATGCGCCTCGGCCACGGTCTCTACGGGGTGACGGATCCCTTCGTGCAGGAGATCTGGCGTGAACGGCACCCCTGAGGGAGGAGTTCG
>CAZAJH010000052.1:0-9865 GCA_964485385.1 uncultured Flavobacterium sp. | reverse complement strand
GAATTCAATTTGGCCACACAGAGGTTGGAAGTTAGATAATCGAAAAATGAATTTCCAGTCAAAATTATTTTCCCATTATCCATTGAAATTCCACTATTAAAGTCGTTCAAAGAATGATAATTGAAAATCATTTTTCCATCGGCATCAAAAGTAGTATCTAACGTGCCATTAGTATTCACTCGTGCCACCATAATATCGTAATTGGTCTCTGGACCTACATTTACTCGAGAAGCGACTAGAATTTTGGAATCGTTTTGGATGCCTAGTTTGGATGCATTATTTCCTGTACCAGCTATTGTCATTAATCCATCGCTATCAAAAGTAACATCTAAACTTCCATTTGTATTGACTCTGTATAAGTTTACACTAGAATCGTTTGTTGTGGATACAACAACTTTACCATCGGTTTGAAGTTGCATCATTCCTATGTCAAAACCGTCTATTATTCTATATCCATTCGAATTAAAACTAGTATCAAGGCTACCATTGGTGTTGAAACGGGCCACAAAATTAAATTTATTGACTAAACTGGTATCGGTAAAATAAGTGCCATAAATTAAAAATTTGTTGTCAGCTTGTTTCAAAAGAAATGTAAATTTTCTAAGCACTCCAACAGTTAAATTAATACTCAATAATCCATCAACATCAAAAGTAGTGTCCAATATACCAGAAGGAGTCAATTTTGCTATAACAAAGTTGCCGTTAGTCAAAATCAACATGCTGTCATCATCTAATCTTACAAAATCGGACAATCGAAGCGATTGATTTGTTGAGCTCAAAGTATTGTCAAACAATCCATTAGTAGCAAATGCTGTGTCTACAGAACCATCTGTATTGTATCGAATAACTATAACTCTGTTGGAAATATATCCTGCTACCACAATTTTTCCTGAAGTTTGAATTGTTACATTCGTAAAACCCAGTGCTGCACTATTGTATATGATTCCTGAGGCACCGAAAGTGGTGTCTAAGTCGCCATTGTTGTCAATTCGCATCATAAACCCCGAGGTGTTTACTCCGTTTTGATACCGGCCACAAACTATAATTTTACCGTCGGATTGTACCGTTTGATTTAGCACTTCATGAGAAGCGTTACCTAGATTTACAATCACCTTTCCATTATCACCAAAAGTCGCGTCGAGGTCACCAGAATTTTGACAATATATAACACTAGAAAGTAGAGTCAAATAGAATAGAATAATCTTTTTTTTCATAGCTTTTATTTTTTAAACAATAATAGTTTTTTTTACAACTTATAATGTAATCCGATAAACCGGATACCTCAAATGCGCTTTCTCATAATAAGGTGAGTTTTTATACACCCAGTCCAACTGGGCTTCGGGGTTTTCGGCAAACTTCTTATCGTTTTTTTTCTTTTCTTCTAAAAGCATTCTGAGTTGAGGATTCTCGTTCAGATACTGATTGGCCAAATCTTCAAAAACATAACTCGAATAACCTTCTTTTTGTTGTAAAATGGTGTCAAAATAATTCCAATTGAAATAGCTGTCAATGGCTTCGGGTTCTAGTGTTTCCAACAAAAATTTCACGCCTTTTTGATTGGTGGAAATCAAATAATCACCTTTTTTAAACGCTACCGTTTCCGACTTTACATTGACTTTGGTGTTGTAATGCGGATAATGACCCTCGTAGGCATTTTTATACGTTTGGTAATCGGCAATAGAATAACTTTCTACTTGGATTATCGTATCTTTTTTCAGTTGAGTCAGTTCAATTTGATTGGCTTTTAATTGTTCAATCACCGTCCATTGGCCTTTCGGAATGACATAATAATTCGGAATCGTAATTTCTTTCACCGATTGGTATTCACCCCAAAACGAAATGTATTTGGTAAACGGTAACTTACGGTCGTAATACAAACGTTCTCCCGAAGTAACGTCACTTTTTTTGTAACCGCCTTGGTAACCCCTAAACGGAATCTGACTCACTTGAGTCGAATCAATTTTCCATTGCAGTGTATACTTGTTTCCAGCTTTGAATTGGTTTTGATTGGCTACTTGTTTTTGTTGAATAAGTTCGGCTTTTCTGCTCGTAATTTCCATCGCCGAAACCATAAAATCATAGGTCACTTTTACGCGTGAAGTGTAGTCTTTGAGCATGTGTGTTTCCACTACATAACCCAAACAGTCAAACAGCGAAGTATAGCCAGTAGCGTACCGCGGACTCTCAAAAAACTGCTGAAAACCGTCGTCGGGAGTGCCACGCCAAACATTGACATAAGGTGTGGTTTCTGTTTTTTTCTTTTTTAAATCGGAAACCAAATCGGTATTGAAATCCTCTTTTAAAAACGTACCCAATTCGTTGCCCAATTTCTTAGGCTCGGTCATGATGTAGGTCAACGTGTATTGGTAATCAGCGCCATTACTCACATGATTGTCGATAAATAAGGTAGGTTTTACCAAATGAAAAATAGCAACAAAACTCTTCGTGTTTCGCGTATCACTTTTGATAAAATCGCGGTTGAGATCAAAGTTGCGCGCATTGCCACGAAATCCGTATTCTTCCGGGCCATTTTGGTTGGCTCTCGACGTCGAATTGCGATTCAATGCACCACCAATATTGTAGACAGGAATCGTAACTAAAACAATGTTTTTTGGAATTTTAATTTTCCCCAAAGCCAAATCGCGATACAATAGCATCGTCGCATCGATCCCATCAGGTTCGCCCGCATGAATCCCATTGTTGATTAAGATAATGGATTTGGTTTTACGAATTTCCTCAAAGTTGAAATTTCCATCAGCATTAAAGGTCACTATATGCAACGGCTCGCCACTATCAGTCAAACCCATTTCTTGCATCCGAATGGAGGCAAACGAAGCGTCTAAGGTTTGGAAATAACGAATAGTTTCCTCGTATGTAGCCGATTGATTGCCGTTGCCTTTTTCAAAAAATGTAATAAAACCATCTTTCTTTTGAGCCAAAAGAGTAGAAGTAAAGCACAATAGAAAGAGTAGTTTTTTCATAAGCTTACGTTGTTCGAACCGAATCAGGAACCAAAACGGTGTAATCACCACCATTTCGAATTACATCTCTGACAATACTCGACGATATAAACGAAGTTTTTGAAGCCGTCAACAAAAATACCGTTTCAATTTTAGATAATTTTCGGTTGGTATGCGCAATAGCTTTCTCAAATTCAAAATCGGCAGGGTTGCGTAAACCCCGTAAAATGAATTCGGCTTTTTCTTTTTTGCACAAATCAATGGTTAATCCCTCATAGGTAATCACTCTTACTTTAGGCTCATCAGCAAAGGCTTCTTCAATGAAACGCTTTCTGTCATCTAACGAAAACATGTATTTTTTTTCGGCATTCACACCAATAGCAATTACCACTTCATCAAAAAGCGAAATGCCTCGTTTAATAATGTCGTAGTGGCCATTTGTAATCGGATCAAATGAGCCTGGAAATATGGCTTTTTTCATGTTGCTAACTTTGTGGTTTAGAGTTTATGGTTTATTGTTGAGTTTAGAACGATGAACAACAAACGATGAACTGTAAACCGTTTATTGTTTTTTCCAAATTGGTTTTCTTTTCATCGCCAATTCAATTTCGTTATCAATCAAGTTTGAGAATGGAATATTGGCATGCGCCGCTTGTTGCGGAAAAATACTTTGCGGAGACAATCCCGGATTAGTATTGATTTCAATGAAATGTGGAATGTCATTCATTACAATAAAATCGGTTCGTGAAAAGCCACTCATGCCCAACGATTCGTATACTTTTTTGGCCGTTTCAATGACACGTTCTTCTACTTCTTTAGATAGGCGAGCAGGAGTAATTTCAGTAGATTTTCCTAAATATTTGGCTTCATAATCAAAGAATTCGTTTTCAGATACAATTTCGGTAATACCCAAAACGGTTGTATTTCCTAAATAATTTAATACACCTACTGAAATTTCAGTTCCTTTCAAATACGATTCGATCAAAATGTCATGGTCTTCTGCAAAGGCGAAATCCAAAGCTTTGGGTAAATCCGCTAGTGAATTTACTCGTGAAACTCCCAATGAACTTCCCGATTGATTGGGTTTTACAAAAAAAGGCAATCCCAATTCAGCCGCAATTTTTTCACCGTCAACCGCAGCGCCTTTACTCAAATAGATTGAATTGGCTTTGGGAATGTTGAATTTAGACAAAACAGACAACGTATCTCTTTTATTAAACGTTAATGCCGATTGGTAAAAAGTACATCCCGAATACGGAATTTCCATCAACTCCCAATACGATTGCATGTGGCCGTCTTCACCAGGTGTCCCGTGTATAGTATTGATAATAACATCAAATGTTGTTTTCTTCCCATTACAGTCAAATGAAAAATCAGCTTTGTTGATGGGCTGCTTTTCTCCATCAATCAAACAATACCAATCGTTTAAAAGAATGTGTACTTCAAAAGGTTGGTATTTGTTTGTATCGATGTGGCTTAAAATCAATTGTCCACTTCGCAAAGAGATGACCGATTCGTCCGAATAGCCACCCATAACCACTGCTACGTTCATTAGAATTTATTTTTAATACTACACAAAAATAGCACAATTGTTGGAACTAAAAATTATATATTTGCGGTAAATCTTTTTTTATGAGTTTGCGAAAATACCTCACCAGTAAAGTCTTTTTTGCGCAACTGCTTGCAGCAATGGCTATTGTGGCTTTGTTGGCTTTTTTCTTCTTCCATTGGATCACTTATGTAACCAAACACAACGAAGAAATTATGGTACCCAATTTGAAACGTTTGACAACGGAACAAGCGGAGGAAAAACTCGATGAATTGGGTTTAGAATACGAGATATTAGATACATTAGATTACAAACCCAATTTGCCTAAACTGTCTGTGGTTTTGCAAGAGCCTGAAGCTGGTGAATTGGTTAAAGGCGGCAGAACGATCTACCTTAAAATCAATGCTTCGTCATACAAAATGGTTCGTGTTCCTGATTTGGAAGACAAAACCTACCGTCAGGCGGTTCCAACGCTCATATCGCTCGGATTGGCAGAAGGGAACGTCACGTATGCGCCTCACATTGGAAAAGACATGGTATTGGAAATGCGTTTGAATGGGAAACGATTAAAACCAGGAACCAAAGTGTACAAAGCCACCAAAATCGACTTGGTATTGGGCGATGGTGCCGTGGTTTTTGATGAGTCCGATGCAGACAGTTTAAGAGCTATTTTACCCGAAGCAGAAATACTGCCTGAAGATGAACTAAAAGACTCCATTACGAATGGTCAATAACGATCTAGCCGAAATAGAAGACGAACTTTTTGAACACCATCGGTTTGAAGTTCCCAAAGGTCAGGCCATGTTGCGCATCGACAAGTATTTGATGCAATTGATTCCGAATGCTACTCGAAATAAGATTCAGAATGCAGCCACCTCGGGTGATATTTATGTGAATGATACGCCTGTCAAATCCAATTATAAAGTTAAACCTTTTGATGTGATTCGGATATTACTTTCACATCCACCGTTTGAAAACCGCATCGATCCCGAAGATATTCCACTCAATATTGTGTACGAAGATGATGCCTTATTGGTCATCAACAAGCCAGCCGGATTAGTAGTGCATCCCGGCCACGGCAACTACACCGGAACATTGGTCAACGGATTGGCTTTTCATTTTGATAACTTGCCTTTGAATAGTAGCGAACGACCGGGGCTGGTTCATCGAATTGATAAAAACACTTCGGGCTTGTTGGTTATAGCCAAAACAGAAGCGGCAATGACGCATTTGGCGAAGCAATTTGAAGATAAAACCACAGAGCGGGAGTACATTGCAATTGTGTGGGGTAACGTCAAAGAAGAAGAAGGTACGATAGTTGGGAATATCGATCGCCATTTAAAAGATCGAATGCAAATGGCTGTTTTCCCTGAAGGTGACAGAGGCAAACACGCTGTTACGCATTACAAAGTAATTGAGCGTTTGGGATATGTTACGGTAGTTTCGTGTAAGTTGGAAACTGGCAGAACACACCAAATTCGCGTCCACATGAAGTACATTGGTCATACTTTGTTTAATGACGAACGGTACGGTGGAAACTTAATCTTAAAAGGCACTACTTTTACCAAATACAAACAGTTTATAGAAAATTGTTTCAAGACATTACCACGTCAAGCTTTGCATGCTAAAACACTCGGATTTGAACATCCTGTAACCCAACAATTCATGCGTTTTGACACCGAGTTGCCTCAAGATATGGTAGATTGTATTGAGAAATGGCGCACTTATACCAAATCCAATACATTAGAAGAAGACGATTAGTCGAAAGTTGCTTTGTATTTTTCTTCTACTTTAGGCCAATTGATGACATTGAAAAATGCCTTAATGTAATCTTTTCTGCGGTATTGGTAATTCAAATAGTAGGCGTGTTCCCATACATCAATAGCCAAAATAGGAGTGCCTGAAACGGTTTGTTTAGGCATTAGCGGATTGTCTTGATTGGGTGTACTTGTGATTTGAAGTTTCCCCATTTTGTCAACTACCAACCAGGTCCAACCGGAACCAAATTGACGACTCGCTTCATTTGCAAATTGTTTTTTAAACTCATCAAAGGAACCAAAATCACGTTCGATAGTACTAGCTAAGGTATCTTTAGGTTTGTTGGGAGCCTTTGGTGCCATAATTTCCCAATAGAGAGTGTGGTTGTAATAACCGCCAGCATTATTCCGCAATTCGCTATCACTGAGGTCCAGCTTTTTCAAGATTTCTTCAATAGGAAGTGACTCTTTTTCGGTTCCTTTTAAAAGGCGATTCAAATTGTTTGTATACGTTAAATAATGTTTAGAATAATGCATTTCCATAGTCATGGCATCAATGTGGGGGGCCAAATCATCAAATTGATAGGGAAGTTTGTACAACTCAAAAGCACCTTCATTGGCTTTGTAATCATCGGGTTGTCCAATCGTAATTTTAGACTCATTTGCGGGTAATGGAACTTCCACCACTTCACGCAATTTGTCTTTTTTACATGAAATTAAACTTATAAATAAACCAACAAAAAGTAGTTTGAAAGTAATTTTCATGATGCATTTATTTTTTTAATAACGAGTTGATGATGTTAATGTATTCTTGTTTGGCTTCATCAGAAGTCAGGTGACTGATTTGCATCCAAGCATTGGTCTTGAATGCATTTCGAAGATCAAAATTGGGTGTAGACATGCGCATGTCAATGGTGCCATGTGTGGCTTGTTTGTAATGAGCATATAAGCGCAATTGCACATCCTGAGGTAATTCAGATTGGGTCATTTTATCAGCAATAGCTACTGCTTCTTGAAATAAAGTATCTAAATCTTTGTTAGGCATCTTTGGTAGCAACTATAGTACGGTTTCCAACGGCTTTTTCTCCAATTTTAACATGTATGGTGGTTCCTAGGGGAAAATACAAATCGACACGGGAACCAAATTTGATAAATCCAGCATCTTGTCCTTGACGAACATTCATACCTTCTTCAGCATAATTGACAATTCGTTTGGCCAAAGCTCCTGCAATTTGACGGTACATAATTTCACCAAAAATTCGATTTTCAATTACCACGGTAGTTCTTTCGTTTTCGGTGCTGGCTTTTGGATGCCAAGCTACTAAATATTTTCCAGGATGGTACTTGCTGTATTTTACTTTCCCACTAGTGGCATAACGCGTTACGTGCACATTGATGGGCGACATAAAAATTGAAACTTGAAGTCGTTTGTCTTTAAAGTACTCGGGTTCAAAAACCTCTTCGATAACCACTACTTTTCCGTCAACTGGTGCTACAATATGGTAATCATTTACTTCGATATGACGATTAGGGTTTCGGAAAAACTGCAAAATCAAAATCAGAAATACCAAGGCAAAAATTTGTACGGTCTTTTGTAGCCATAAAGTGTCTGGAAATAGATAACTCGACGATAGGATAATTACCGTTGCTAAAAAGGTACTAATTAAAATGATTTTTCCGCCTTCTTTATGAAACATAATATAAAATTTGATAAAACAAAAATACAAAAGGTGCAACAAATATAATACTATCTAGTCGATCTAAAATACCTCCGTGACCAGGCATAATGCTACCACTGTCTTTTACACCCGCAATACGTTTGAATTTAGACTCAATTAAATCGCCCAAGGTACTAAAGATACAGATGATTACGGCTGTCATCGACCAAATAAATAGCGACTTTACGCTGTGTTGTTCGGAAGGATTGAAATAAAATTTTGAAATGCAAATTCCAGCAATGACTGAAAAAACCAAGCCGCCTAAAAAACCTTCCACTGTTTTTTTAGGAGAAATTTTTTCAAATAATTTTCGTTTTCCAAATGATTTTCCAACCACATAGGCAAAGGTATCATTTGACCAAATGAGGATGAAAATGCTAATGATAATTTTAGGGCGAAAATCGCTTCCTGAAAACGGTATTTTAGTGATGATAATAAAAGGAAAAATGATATAACCAATTATATACCAGTACTTTTGAGTTAGACTTAAATGATTAATTTTTAAGTCGAAAAGCAATTGGAGTAATGCAATAGAGGTTAGAATTGTAAAGGCCAGCAAGACTAAATCGAATGATTTAAATAAGGCATAACGCGTGGCTAAAAAATAGGAAATGCATCCAATTACAATAGGTAAATAAAAATTTACTTTTAAAATTCTGCAAAATTCAAAAAGAGTAATGATAAGAAAGATTCCGAAAAGTACGTAAAAACTTGTGACGGAGTAAGCGGTGGCGACAATTAAAAGGGCAACGTAGACTAAACCAGATAAAAATCGCGTTACAGTTTCGTTCATTTTATAAATCTTCTAGTAGCAGTAGATACAAGTTCTTGGCACAGCTACCATAGGTTAGGAAATCTTCTTCTTGAACTTTCTCGAAGTATTTAATTGTCGTAATATTAGTTGGATACTCTTTATCGTATTTCTTTTTAATGACCCGTAATCCATCACTTTTTGATTCTAATATTTGACTGGTTGTGGCTAAAATCACAATATTATCGGGCAATTCATTGGGTTTGTATTGCTTGATTTGATTAGAAGAAAAAAGGACAGAACCTTCATCTCCAATCAAGTTTTCACAACTTGCTAAAAGAAATTTAGGTTCGGTTGGATTGGTGTAGTTTAATTTATTTTCATCTAACAATGAGAATAAATTGGGTTCAAAGCAGAGTGCTTCTTTTTCAAACCAGTCGTTTTCTTCTAAGATGTTTTCAAATTGTTCTTTTACTTCATCGAGGTTTTCACAGTACAAAAATTTACCACCATTTTTTTTAAAATTGTACGTAAATTGTTCGTCTATTGGCAATGAAGATGGTTTTGGGGCGTTGTATTCACTTTGGTTTTCTTCGTCAGATCCTTCTTTGTTTGACCCAAATATTTTTTTAAAAAGACTCATATATTTTAGTAAAATACGCTGAATGCGGTTTGAAAACATCCAAAGATAAAAAAATCTTAATTCAAAAACATTTTTTGAATTAAGATTTTGTGTTTTTATTCAGTAAATATAGACTTAATTCGCTATTTCTTCTTTGTCATAAGGTCTTTTTCCAAAAATAGTCTCCAAATCATCTTTGAAAATTACCTCTTTTTCAATCAGAATATCAGCTAATTGAATCAATTTATCTTTGTTGTCATTTAGAATTTGAATGGCTCTTTGGTACTGACCTTCAATTAAATCTGAAATTTCTTTATCAATTACTTGAGCCGTTTCTTCGGAATACGGTTTAGAAAAATTGTATTCGCTTTGTCCAGATGAATCGTAATACGTTACATTTCCGAGTTTGTCATTCAAACCATAAATCGTAACCATAGCACGAGCTTGTTTCGTCACTTTTTCTAAATCGCTCAAGGCACCTGTAGAGATGGTATTAAAAATCACCTTT
>CAZAJH010000051.1:0-9920 GCA_964485385.1 uncultured Flavobacterium sp. | reverse complement strand
CGGTTCTTCTCGCATTTTTGAGTAATCGAGAGATCGGCCATCTACACGTGGTGGCGTACCTGTTTTCATTCGGCCTGCTTCAAAACCGAGTGCGACTAACTCTTCGGTGATGCCGTAGGCTGCGCTCTCGCCTGCTCTTCCTCCACCAAATTGCTTGTCGCCAATATGAATCAATCCGTTGAGGAACGTTCCATTGGTTAAGACAACTGTTTTGGCTTTGATTTCGATACCGAGCGAGGTTTTTATTCCTTGGATTTTTCCATTATTGATGATCAGTCCTTTGACCATTTCTTGGTAAAAATCGAGATTGGGAGTTTGTTCCAACATCAAGCGCCATTCTTCCGAAAAACGCATACGATCGGACTGTACGCGTGGCGACCACATCGCTGGCCCTTTCGATTTATTGAGCATTTTGAACTGGATGGCAGTTTTATCAGAGACGATTCCTGAATACCCGCCTAATGCGTCAATTTCGCGTACGATTTGTCCTTTGGCAATTCCGCCCATAGCAGGATTACACGACATCTGTGCAATATTTTGCAAGCTCATCGTAACCAACAGCGTGCTGCAACCCATATTGGCTGCTGCAGCTGCTGCTTCGCAACCTGCGTGTCCTGCTCCAACCACTATTACATCGTAGGTAGTAAACATATTAACTTCTTATGCTTTTTAAATTGTTAGAAAGTTAGACTATAAGATTCTAAATTTCTTTTTTATTGTAATGTTCCACGTGGAACTTTTATTTTTCACTATCGTTTATCCATTAGCCCTGATGGAGGCGGTATCCTTTTTGCTTCAATTCCTAAAACACGACTTATTTCTATATTAAAACAAAATTGGTTTGAACTGCCTGCAAAAAGATAAAGCCGAGAGCAGGAATTACGTTTACAAGAAAGCCCAAGCCATTCGCTTCTACTAACTATACTTATAACAAAAACACAATTAATGTTCCACGTGAAACATTTTGATTTTTTCATCTTCCTTAGTTCGCATTACCAGCTCATCGGATTCCGTTTTGTCTTTGTAACCACAATAATGTAGCACACCATGAGCCATCACTCTTTTCAATTCTTCATCAAAGGAAACCTTAAAATCTTCGGCGTTTTCCCGCACGCGTTCGATAGAAATAAATATATCGCCGTGTAATTCATTTCCTACAGAGTAATCAAACGAAATAATATCAGTTAAGGTGTCGTGATCGAGGTATTGCTGATTGATTTCAAGCAAATAGTCATCATCACAAAAGATGTAATTAATCTCACCTTCCTTCTTGTTTTCCGATTCGATTACTTTGGAAATCCATTGGGAAAAAGCGGCTTCATCAGACAATTCAAACTCCGTTTCGTAATTATAACTTATCATTGGCTTTGAAATATTCTTGTACCTTTTGGTTGTAATTGGGGCGCAAAGGTAAGGTTTGTCGGTTTAATATTTCAACACTGTTGATATAATCTTGCAAACGTTGCGGTAAAGCATTGGTGGTATTATTGAATTCTTTCTTGTTCGTTTCGGATTGGCGTTTCTTTTCTTCACCTTGTTGCTGCGTAGCTTTTTCGAGTTTTAAAAGCTCGTATTTAAGATTCAACATCTTTTGCAACACTTCATTATTGAACCCTTTGTTGAGCAATTGTTTTTCGATTTGTTTCATCTGATTGAGTGCGTTTTGGCCGCTTCCACCCAATCCTTGCTTGTTCAATTCTTTTTCTAAAGCTTCGCGTAACTGCTGTTGCTCTTGGTAAATTTGCATGATTTTTTCGGCGTCGCCTTCGCCGTCTTCACCATTTTCATTGTTTTTATCATCACCGTTTCCGCTTCCGCCCGAGTTGCCTCCTTTTCCGTTCTTCCCTTTACCTCCACTTTGTTTGCCATCGCCTTCTTTGCCGTCTTTGCCTTGCTTACCGCCTTCTTTACCTCCTTCTTTTTCACCTTGACTGCCACTACTCCCTTCACCGGGTTGTTCTCCAGGCTTTTGTCCGGGTTTCATACCTTTCTTCATTTTTTCACCAAGGCCTTCTTGCTTTTTGATGATGTCGGGCAATTGCATGCCAGCTCCTTGACCTGGTTTGGGTTTACCAGCACCCTGACCCGACATTGACATCGACATTTGCATATTATTGAGCGCATCGGCTAACATATCGGCTAATTTATTAGCGGAGGAAATCGCAAATTGTTGGTGCGATGTTCCTTTGGGCACATTGGCTTCTGCAAGTGTTTCAATGGCTTTGTCAACATTGTATTGCACTTCACCAATCTCTTTGGTTACTTCTTCTCCAATTTTGGGATTGCGCAATGACATGGCAAACAAACTGTCGTCAACGTGCTTGAATTGTTGTTTCAAATCTTGCTGCTTTTTGAGGTTTTTGACAAACGAGGGTGAACCGCGCTTTAACCCTTTAAATTGTTTCATGACATCTTCCTGTGAAAACGAATACGCCAACAAGTTATCCAAAATTTGACGCAGCATTTCAACATCTTCTTCCAACTGCTCCTGCTCACTTTCTTGCATGCTTTCTTGCATGTCTTGACTCATTTGCTTCATTTTTTTGGAAGCGCTTTTTTGCTTGGGTTTGGCTTTGTCTTTTTGTTGTTTTTGCAACTGATCAGAAGCATTTTTTAAATCTTCATCTATGCTTTTTTCTTTGGGTTCAGTTTCAGGTAAATCAACAGGCGCTTTGAGTTCTTTATTCTCTTTTTCAAGCTCGTTGAGCTCTTCTTTGAGTTTGTCAAATTCCTTATTGATTTCCTCTTGTTTTTGCGTATTGTTCTCCTTGTCTGACTCAGCTAACTTGTCTTGCTTCTCAGCTAATTTATCCAACTTTTCAGCAATTTGTTGGGCTTTCTTTTCTACATAATATTTCTTGGTCAATTCGACCAATTGCTCTAAACTTTTGTTTTGGTTTTTACTTTGTTGCTTGAACTTCTCCATCTTTTCAAACAACTCTTCTTTTTGAATTTTGTCGTTGAGTTCTTTTAACTCATCCAGTAACTTTTTGTTTTTCTCAAAGTCTTTGTCCACTTTTTCCAAGCGTTCTTTGAGCAATTCTTTCATCTCGTCTTTTTTGTCGGTTTTGACTTTATCGAGATTTTCTTTCATTTTTTCGGCAAATTCTTTCATCATTTCGTCTTGTTTTTTTTGACGATTGATAAAATCATTAACCTTTTGCTGTTCTTTGAATTCCAACGACTCTTTTTCTTTGCCCATTTTTTGCAACTTATCCAACTCATTTTGTTGCTTTTCTTGCGTTTTAAGCGACTTTTCTAACGAATTGATGTTGTCGTTTTGTTGCTGTAATAATTCGTCCTCTTTTTCAGTTTCTGTTGATTCTCGGTGCGAAAAAACAGCCGATTTAGCACTTTTGTAATTATGAATCGCATCGTTATCGAATACCTCGAAATAATATTCGTAGTTTACACCTGGTTGAATGGGCAACGTACTAGGAAAAGCAAAAACAAATTGATCGTAAACATCTTTGCTTACAGGTAATGTTCCACGCTTGGCTTCGTTGGGTTTGTCTTTAGGATAATAAATCACCTGCAATTTCGATAAACCATAATCATCCGAAACTTGGCCTAGAACATAGTTTTTTGACACTTTTAAACTGTCAGGCGCATTGTTAACTTCAATCGTTGGGTATTGATCTTTAACCACCGAAATTTGATAGTTGAGTTTTTCGTAGTTTTTAACTTTAGTATTGGAAGTAACAATTTGGTATTCTGTGTTTTGAAGGATACTTTTGGAAAGTAAAAACAGATTATCTTGTTTAGCAAACGAATAGGATGATTGACCATCATTCCAATTCACGCTTTGTGTCGCCAAGGTATTCATTCGCCAAGTAACTCTGGTTCCTTCAGGAATTACAGCATTACCCGTTCCTTTGATAACTTCGGCTTTTTTATTCAGATAACCCGGAAAATTCAACACCATTTCAAAATTAGCAATCGACGGAACCGTAACCACAGCCAATTCGTATTCTTTGGAAGAGACTTCATTCGCTTCCAGATGAAACTCGATGTTTTCTTTGGGTTTTGGGATAACAAACTCGAATTCACCAGCTTTGTTGCTTTCCATGAAATAACTTTCGTCACCAATGAAAATCATAGCATTTTCGGGCACTACTTTTCCAACTGTTTTAACGCGAAGCAAGAAATCTTTGTTTTGTTCCGTTTGCAAATTGGTGTTCAACACCTGAAATTCAAAAGGCGCTGGCGGTAAAAACTGTTGTTTGTAATTGACTACGCGATTCAAACTTTGCGAAATCATATTGCTATTTCCCGAAAGGTAAAAAAAGGCAAAAAACAAGAGCGGAATAATCGCTAGCGGTAAATACTTTTTATTGGTTCCGAAGTTAATGGCGTTGCCAAACGGAATGGGTTGTAAGGTTGAAGCCTTTTGTTCGATGGAAGCCAAAAGCAACTCCGATTTGTTCTTGTCTTGTGATAATTGAAGAAAATTAGTAAGCTTATCGCCAACTTCGCTAAAATGATTTCCAATGATGTTGGAAGCATCGTTGTAGTTGATGCCTTTTTGTAGTTTGAACAATTTAAAAATCGGAAACAAGATGAAACGCAACAGCAGAAAAAGTTCAACTGCAACAAACGACCAAAATAAAACCGTTCTGGCTGTAGGTTTTAACCAAAGAAAATATTCAATAAAAAGCGTAAATAAAAAATACAGCAAGCCCAATCCTACGAAGAAAATCGTGCCACGTAGCAATTCGTTAGTGTAAAACTTTTTGATAAACTGCTCGAGTTTGTCGTAAATTATATTCTGGTACTCCACAATTGTTGATACTTTGTTTATAACCGATAAAAATACAAATTTATACGTAGGATAAAAGTTAAATCTTTCTAAACACAGATTCAATGGCAATATCAAAGGCAAATTGTATCTTTGCGGCACACTTCGACAAGCTCAGTGTTACATTGAATTAATTTTACTTACAAAAAATGTCAAAACCTGTTCGTGTGCGTTTTGCACCTAGTCCGACTGGACCTTTACACATAGGCGGTGTGAGAACTGCCCTATTTAACTATTTGTTTGCCAAAAAAAATAACGGTGTTTTCTATTTACGAATAGAAGATACCGACCAAAACCGATTTGTTCCAGGTGCCGAAGCTTACATTTTTGAAGCCTTGGATTGGCTAGGCATTGCGCCAAGCGAAACGGTTGGAAAAAACGAAAAATTTGGACCTTATCGTCAGAGCGAACGCAAGCATTTGTACAAACAATATGCCGATCAGTTAGTGAATTCAGGATGGGCGTATTATGCTTTTGACACTGCTGAAGCCTTAGATTCGTTGCGAAAACAATACGAAGCTGAAGGAAAAACATTTATTTACAATTGGAGCAATCGTGAAAAGTTGGATACTTCATTAGCCATTGCTGCTGAAGAAACTGAAAAGAGAATTGCGTCAGGAGAAGATTTTGTCATTCGTTTTAAAACGCCTGTAAACGAAACTTTGCATTTGCACGACATCATTCGTGGCGATATCAAATTCGAAACCAATTTACTCGACGACAAAGTATTGTTCAAAAGCGATGGTATGCCAACGTACCATTTGGCCAATATTGTAGACGATCATTTGATGGAAACCTCACACGTCATTCGCGGTGAAGAATGGTTGCCATCGATGCCCTTGCACTGTTTGTTGTATAAAGCATTTGGTTGGGAAGCGCCAGAATTTGCACATTTACCACTGATTTTAAAACCCATTGGCAATGGAAAATTATCGAAACGTGATGGTGACAAAATGGGATTTCCGGTATTTCCTTTGGAATGGAAAAGCGAGGAAGGGATTTCGTCAGGATATAGAGAAAAAGGCTTTTTTCCAGAAGCGGTAATCAACTTTTTAGCGTTGTTAGGATGGAACGATGGCACCGATCAAGAGTTGTTTTCACTAGAAGAATTGGTGGAAAAATTTGATTTGAACCGCGTGCACAAAGCGGGCGCCAAATTTGATCCTGAGAAAAATAAGTGGTTCAATCATCAGTATTTACAAAAACAAAGTGATGAAAATTTAGCAGAAAGTTTTAAAACCATTGTTTTAGAAAAGATTGGAGATTCCTTTACTGCGTTTGGAATGACAAAGCTTATAAAGATTGTTTCGTTAATTAAAGAACGAGCCCATTTCGTTTCCGAGTTTTGGGAGTTATCCGATTATTTCTTTCAAGCGCCAACATCTTACGATGAAAAAGCAGCTAAAAACTGGAAAGAAGACACCCCTACTCTTTTGCAACAATTGATCGAAGTGTTGAGAAATATTGACGATTTTACATCCGTAAATATCGAAACCATCATTAAAGATTGGATGACACAAAACGAAATTGGGATGGGAAAAGTGATGCAACCGTTTCGTTTGAGTTTGGTTGGCGCATTAAAAGGGCCGCATTTGTTCGATATTGTGGAACTACTCGGCAAAGACGAAACCATCAAACGAATTGAAAAAGCGATAGCCACCTTATAAAAAAAGTCCCGACAGATTCGGGACTTTTCTTTTATAAATTAAATAATATCTGACCGCTAATCGTTCCTAAAATCCCTTTGAATTTGGTATTATTATTTAGTAAAACCAACTCTTCCTGACTGTTCAGTTTATTAAAAATATTGGTAAAACCATATTGGTAATTAATCACGGCGCGAACTCTTCTTGTTCCAGCTGAGATACCCACATAAGCATTCCCATGTACTTTGCCAATGTTTTCTAATTGGCCTGCTTTTAGTGTTGTTCCCACAATGGTATTGTTGAAATCTTCGTCATCTGTTTTGAACTTATCGTTAATTTGAATAACCGGACCAAAATCAAGCGAAACGTGGTTTTTTACTACATTATAACTCAACAGCAAACGAATTTGAGCGCCTTGCAAAGTAAATTCTGAATCTTTTCGTTGTAAAGTTGAAGATACGGTTTCAATCATCACATTATTTTGAAAAAACTGCATCCCATAAATCATGCTCCAATTGTTGTAATAATTACCACGAACCGATAATCCGCCATTAAATCCGATAGCAGGTTTGGTAGAAAAGTTAGAATTCAAAAGCGCTGTCTGATTAACACCTGCCGTAATTCCGATTCGGTTTCCGTCTCTGTTTTGGTATTGCGCCATGGCAAGTGTTGCAAACAATGCACACGTTGCTAAAAAAAAGTTCTTCATAATTAGGGTTGGATAATTTGTAACAAACATACAGTATTCTCGTATAATAACTACATAACCAATTAAAAATTATATATGGGACCTTTTCTTTTAGTTTTATTATTCTTTGGAGTAATCATTTTATTTTCCTCTTTCTTTACAGTAAAACAACAAACAGCGGTTGTTATTGAGCGTTTCGGGAAGTTTACTAGTATTCGAAACTCGGGTTTGCAACTTAAAATTCCAATTATCGATCGAATTGCTGGACGCGTAAATTTGCGTATTCAACAATTGGATGTTATTATCGAAACCAAAACCAAAGACAACGTATTTGTGAAAATGAAAGTGTCGGTTCAGTTTAAGGTAATTCAAGAAAAAGTATACGAAGCGTTTTACAAATTAGAATATCCGCACGACCAAATCACCGCGTATGTTTTTGACGTAGTGCGTGCCGAAGTGCCCAAATTAAAATTAGACGACGTGTTTGAACGCAAAGACGATATTGCTATTGCGGTAAAACGCGAATTAAACGAAGCAATGATGGCTTACGGTTATGATATCATCAATACGTTGGTTACCGATATTGATCCAGATATTCAAGTGAAAAATGCGATGAACCGAATCAATGCGGCTGATAGAGAAAAAACAGCAGCTGAATTCGAATCTGAAGCTCAACGTATCCGAATTGTGGCCAAAGCCAAAGCAGAAGCCGAAAGCAAACGACTACAAGGTCAAGGTATTGCCGACCAACGCCGAGAAATTGCTCGTGGTTTGGTAGAAAGTGTGGAAGTATTGAACAATGTAGGCATCAATTCGCAAGAAGCTTCGGCTTTAATTGTGGTAACCCAACATTACGATACATTGCAAGCGATTGGAGCGGATACGAATTCAAACTTAATTTTGTTACCAAATTCTCCACAAGCCGGTAGCGACATGTTGAATAATATGGTGGCAAGTTTTACCGCAAGCAATCAAATTGGTGAAACGATGAAAAACCAACCGAAACGAGAGAAAAAGAAAAACGATCACACATCAACCGATTACAATCCTTCGGACACATCCAATCCAGTTGATCCTTCAAATCCATCTTAATTAATTTTTTTAATAGAAAAAAGAGAGTTTGCGCAAGTGAACTCTTTTTTTGTGCCTTTTTGCCTGAAAAAAGCATTAACTGCGATTTAAAAGCGCTTCTTTTTGAAAATGAATTGGGTGTTACCTAGATTGAAAAAGTAGATTAGAATTGTTTTATGAAAGGCGTTTTTGATAGTAATTTTCAATGTTTAATCACTATTAAATAAACAATTTCAATAATAACAAAAGCCACCTTTTGGAGATGGCTTTGATTTATAAAATCTATTTAGAAGATTATTCTTTACTTTCAATTTTCGCCCACGTATCTTTAAGACCCACCGTTTTATTAAAAACCAATTTTTCGTTAGTAGAATCTTTATCCACACAAAAATAACCCAACCGTTGAAATTGGAATCTATCACCGTCTTTTGCCGAAGCCAAACTCGGTTCTAAATATCCAGTAATTATTTCTAATGAATTCGGATTGATGTATGCTTTAAAATCGACCTCTTTGTCGCCATCTGGACTTTCGTGGGTAAACAAACGATCATAAACGCGAACTTCGGCCTTAATCGCATGATGGATGGAAACCCAATGAATCGTTCCTTTTACTTTGCGTTGTGAAGCTTCGGTGCCACTTCCACTGCGGGAATCTTCGTCGTACGTACAATGAATTTCGGTAATGTTTCCATCCGCATCTTTCACTACACTTTCGCCTTTGATGATGTAGGCGTTTTTCAAACGCACTTCAGTTCCGAGTGTTAAACGGAAGAATTTCTTATTGGCTTCTTCTTGAAAATCTTCTCTTTCGATATATAATTCGCGCGAAAAAGGCACTTTTCTAAACCCTAAACTAGCATCTTCTTGGCTGTTTTCGGCATCCAATTCTTCTACTTTTCCTTCTGGATAATTGGTAATCACCAACTTCACGGGATTTAAAACCGCCATCACACGTGGAGCTGTTTTGTTTAAATCTTCGCGAACGCAAAATTCCAACAACGAAACATCTATCAAGTTGGTGCGCTTGGCAATACCGATGGTTTTGGCAAAATTCCGAATCGAAGCTGGCGTATAACCTCTACGTCGCATCCCCGAAATGGTGCTCATGCGCGGGTCATCCCAACCTGAAACATGACCTTCTTGAACCAATTGCAATAATTTTCGCTTGGAAACAACAGTATGCGATAAGTTTCTTCGAGCAAATTCGCGTTGTTTTGGACGCACTTTACTGCTATCATAAATTTGATCTAAAAACCAATCGTACAACTCTCGGTGTGGTAAAAATTCGAGTGTACAAAACGAATGTGAAATTTGTTCTAAATAATCACTTTCGCCGTGCGCCCAATCGTACATTGGGTAAATACACCAATTATTACCTGTTCGGTGATGGTGCTTTTTTAGAATTCGGTACATAATCGGGTCGCGCATCAACATATTGCTCGATGTCATGTCAATCTTGGCACGAAGAATATGCGTTCCTTCTTCGAATTCGCCGTTTTTCATGCGTTGGAACAAGTCTAAATTTTCTTCTACCGAACGATTTCTATAGGGAGAATCAGTTCCAGGAGTGGTTGGCGTTCCTTTTTGTTTGGCCATTTCTTCCGAAGATTGACTGTCAACATACGCTTTTCCTTTTTTGATAAACTCCACTGCCCAATCGTATAACTCCTGAAAATAATCGGAAGCATAACACTCGTTGGCCCATTTAAATCCAAGC
>CAZAJH010000050.1:5128-9978 GCA_964485385.1 uncultured Flavobacterium sp. | reverse complement strand
ATTTTACTATCATTAAACGTTAATTCACCAACCGAAACACCAGCAGTCAATATTGATGATATTTTGCATTTCAATGCAACTATTACATCAATAACTCCCGATGAGTACCTTTCGGATAATAATTTTTCTTATAATCAAATCGTAATTGGTTCCTATGATCCAAATGATAAAACCTGTTTAGAAGGAACTATAGCTCCTACATCTAAAATTGGGGATTACTTGCATTACAACATTAATTTCGAAAATACTGGAACAGCACCCGCCACTTTTGTAGTGGTAAAAGACCTAATTGATGCAACTAAATTTGATCTGTCAACACTTCAAGTTATGAGTGCTTCTCATCCTATGGAAACTAGAATTGCAGGAAACAAGGTAGAATTTATTTTTGATGATATTAATTTGGGTCCAAATCAACACGGAAATGTCGTCTTCAAAATAAAAACTAAAGCTACTTTGGTAGAAGGAAATACAGTTACTAACAATGCCAATATTTATTTTGATTACAATTTTCCAATTGAAACTAATACCACATCAACTACTTTTCAAACGCTATCTAATGGAGAATTTCCAACGGACTATTCAATGGTAATCGCCCCGAATCCGACAAAAAACACTGTCAATATCAACTGCAATAACACCATCAAATCAATTGAATTATACGACGTTCAAGGTCGAGTTTTAATGACGCAATTGGTGAATGATTCTCAATCATCGGTTGATGTTTCCAATTATATTAACGGAATTTATTTCCTAAAAATAACTTCAGACAAAGGAAGTAAAGTAGAGAAAATTGTAAAAGAGTAATTTAAGTTTCAACTAATTTAAAGTGTGCTTCGGTACGCTTTTTTTTTTCGAACTATACCAATCTTGCAATTTTTATAATAAAATTAACTATTTCCTTGCAGTATTTGTTTTTTAATTCGTGGCGAATTCCCTAATTTTGTTAAATTAATAGTTATCAGTCTTAATTTCCTTTATACATCATGTCAAAAACAGCAATATTAGAGTACGATGGCAATAAATATGAATTTCCAGTAATAGTGGGAAGCGAAAACGAACCAGCCATCGACATAGAAAAATTACGCGCCTTAACAGGAGCTATAACGCTCGATCCTGGTTATAAAAACTCGGGTTCTTGTAAAAGTGACATCACCTTTCTTGATGGCGAAGAAGGAATTCTCCGTTACAGAGGCTATGCTATCGAAGATTTAGCTGAAAAGGCCGACTTCCTTGAAGTGTCTTATTTGGTAATTTTTGGCGAATTACCAACCAAAGAGCAATTGACCCAATTTGAAACCGATATCAGAAAATACACCTTGGTCAACGAAGAAATGAAAAACATCATAGATGGTTTTCCTAAAACGGCTCATCCGATGGGTGTTTTGTCTTCGTTAACATCAGCTTTGACTGCTTTTAATCCGAAGGTTGTCAACGTAGATAATGAAAAAGAAATGTACGAAGCGGTTTGTAAAACCATGGGTAAATTCTTGGTTATTGCGACATGGACGTACCGCAAAATGATGGGTTATCCGCTCAATTACTACGACAACACCAAAGGTTATGTTGAGAACTTTATGCGTTTGATGTTCGAATTGCCTACTGGTCCTTATTCCTCTAACCCTAAAGTAATAGATGCTTTAGATAAATTGTTTATTCTGCACGCGGATCACGAACAAAACTGTTCCACATCAACTGTTCGAATTGTAGGTTCTTCTCATGCAGGCTTATTTGCTTCCATCTCGGCTGGGGTTTCTGCTCTTTGGGGACCGTTGCATGGTGGCGCAAATCAAGCTGTACTTGAAATGCTTGAAGATATTCAAAAAGATGGCGGTGATGCTGATAAGTATTTAGCTAAGGCTAAAGACAAGGACGATCCATTCCGATTAATGGGATTTGGTCATAGAGTTTACAAAAACTTCGATCCAAGAGCAAAAATCATCAAGAAAGCGGCCGATGAAGTACTCGCTACGCTTGGGGTTGACGATCCGATTTTGCAAATTGCTAAAAAATTAGAAGAATCGGCTTTGGTAGATGATTATTTTGTATCGAGAAAACTGTATCCTAATGTCGATTTCTATTCTGGAATCATCTACCGTGCATTGGGAATTCCAACCGATATGTTTACCGTTCTTTTTGCAATTGGTCGTTTGCCCGGTTGGATTGCACAATGGAAAGAAATGCGTATCAACAAAGAGCCAATCGGAAGACCTCGTCAAGTTTATACAGGACATCCACTTCGAGATTTTGTTCCGATGGATAAAAGATAACACAAAAAAGAAGCGATTTCATTTGAAGTCGCTTTTTTTATACTTTTTTTCAACTGTTTTTTTTATATTTGATGAATAACTGAAAAAGAGGCTTTTTAGGATATAAATTCCTCTTTACCGATACTACTTTGCTATGAAAAAATGGTACCCCTTTTTATTCATTTTATTTCTTTCATTCCATATGAATGCACAAGAAATGCGTTTACTGTCATCTAAAAGTGATGATCTGACAGTTGAGAACAAAACAAATTCTTTTAGTTCGAAGACAAAAAATCTCAATGGAATTCAATACCAAGATTTTAGTGCTGTTTCAAAAGTTGTAACTAACGAGAAAGATGCACCAGCAATGCCCGTATTTTCGGAGTCGTTATCCTTACCGCTTGAGGGGAAAGTAACCTATACAATTGAAAACGATGGGTACGAAGAATACGATAATATACAAGTTTTGCCTTCAAAAGGAAGTATAAAACGCAATGTTAATCCATCTTCTTTACCGTATGTTTTTGGTAGCATTTACGCGCAGAACGCTTTTTATCCTGGTAAACTAGCCGATGTAAGTCAGCCTTTTATTTTTAGAGATACAAGGGGAGTTACCACTTCCATTTACCCATACCAGTACAATCCAGTAACTCGCAAATTACGCGTCTACAAAAATGTTAGAGTAAGAGTCACAACGGATACTTCTACTGCAGGTAGTAACGAGAAAAAAGTCACTGCAAATCATACGACTGGTGTTTTCAATACAATGTATAAAAATTTATACTTGAATGCAATGCAGTATAGTCCAATCGCGGAAGAGGGTGATATGCTGATTATAACACCCGAAAATTACGCGGCAACCCTACAACCTTTTGTAAATTGGAAAATTGAAAAAGGAATCAGAACAACTCTTGTAACACTCAATCAGACAGGTTCAACACCCGAGTCCATCAAGAGTTACATACAGACTTTTTACAATGCGAATCCAAACTTAGTTTACGTTCAATTAGTGGGTGATCATCAAAATTTACCGACGTATTCGTATGGAATTTCAGGCGCTCAAGAGCAATTGTGGAGCGATTCTTATTATGGTCAAATTGAAGGAGATGATTATTTCCCCGAATTATTAGTTGGTCGTTTTTCAGGTAATGTGACTGATGTTCAAACCATGGTGAATAGAACGTTAGAGTATGAAACGAACCCTGCAACTGGAGATTGGATGACCAAAGCCATCGGAATTGGTTCTGATGAAGGGCAAGGATACGGCGATGATGGAGAACCAGATTGGCAACACTTGCGCAATATTGGTTCGCTCTTGCTAGCGGATGGCTATACCACTGTTCATGAATTTTATGATGGTTCTCAAGGTGAAAATGATTTGTCAGGTAGTCCTACACCAGCCATGATTTCAGCAGCCATCAATCAAGGAGCTGGTTTGCTAAATTATACGGGTCACGGTTGGACAGAAGGCGTATCTACCGGGAATTACACCTCTACCAATGTGAATGCCTTAACGAATACGGGCACATATCCATTTGTTGTATCAGTAGCTTGTAATAATGGTACTTTTGTTGGGGAAACTTCTATTTGCGAAGCCTTTACGAGAGTAAAATACCAAGGAACTCCTGCTGGTGCGATTGCTTCTTGTGGATCATCTATTTTAATGGCTTGGGCCGAACCCATGCAAACACAAGATGAAATGGCAGAGTTGATTACCCGTAGTGATAGTCAAAATATAAAAACATCGCTTGGTGGACTTTTTTATAATGGCCAAGTAAGTATGTTAGAATCATACAATCAAAGTATAACCGCCGAGGAAGTAATGCAAACTTGGGTGTTTTTTGGAGATCCATCCACCATTTTTAGAAATAAAACTACTTTTGCTATCACAGCAAATCATGCCGATTATATATCGTCTAGCGGAGGTAATCTGGAAATTACTTCACCTATCAATGGCGCTTTGGTTGCAATTACCCAAAACAATCAAATCATTGCTATTTCAGAAATTGCTAATGGAGTCGCTTCTATCGAGTTGCCACCTCTAGCAAATACAGCAAACTTAAAAGTGACATTAACCAAACAAAATGGAAAACCCTACAGAGGAGAAATAGCTGTTAACGCGCTAGGAACCAATGAATACGCAAATCAGTTTTCTGTTTATCCAAATCCGGCTCATGACCATGTTAATATAGCTAATTCAGGTGATCCAATATCCAATGCTATAATCCAATTGTATGATAGTAATGGTAGAATTGTTTTCTCAGAGTCGGAAGTAAATATACTTCAATCGCACACTGTTCCGACAGCAGCTTTTTCAAGCGGGTTATATTTTCTGGTTATCAAGAATGATGTTGTCAATCTAATACACAAGATAGAAATTAGATAATGTAGTAATTTCAAATTGTATACAACTCCACAAATTAATGTGGAGTTTTTTTTTGAATAAACACGATTATCTATTTATTTAGGTTCAGTCCTTCTTTAAAAAAGTAAGAAAAATACTTTATTAAAATCTAAAAATAAGTTATTTATCGATTATATTTACTTTTTATGGATTTTTTATATTAAAAACTACTAAAAAACATCAACTCCAAAATTTCGACC
>CAZAJH010000050.1:2671-5118 GCA_964485385.1 uncultured Flavobacterium sp. | reverse complement strand
AAAGTGCTGCAATACCCTATAGTCAGTACATTTTAAAAAAGCATTTCGTTCTTGTAATGAAAATTTCATTCAGAACTTGATTGTTTACTGATTTATTAATCTTTTAAATGTATTGCCATGAAAGTAAAAATTACGCTTTTATTAACAACATTTGCTTTTTTGCTTTTAGCTACTAAAAGCAATGCTCAAGAGCAAAAAAGCAACGAACTTGGAATCGACAGAAATGATGTCTTTGAACACTATCGTTCACAAATTGAATTGGATTCCATTCAACTCTCACAAAACAATAGTTCTATTGAAAGTAAAGACGGAACAAACCCAATGATTATCCTTCAAAACAATCAGCAGGGTGCTCCGTTTTGGAGACTCAATGGGAATTTTGGAACAGACACTGATGACGACTTTTTAGGAACAACAGACAACCAAGACTTAACTTTCAGACGTAATAATGTATTTAGCGGAAGGCTGGGCTTTCTTGTTACTTCGTATGGTTACTTGTCTGGTAGAGGTGGATTTTCAAATGTTAATATTGGTAGAAGAGCAGGAAGTAACTCCAATCTGACTCAAAATTTTTATAATATCTCAATAGGCGAAAGCGCAGGATTATCTACTGACTCTGGTTCATTAAATACTTTTGTAGGCGCGTTTGCAGGTACAAAGAACACATCTGGAATTGGTAATACCTTTATTGGTTCTGATTCAGGACGCTTAAATACAACAGGAAATTCAAATACAGCTATAGGTTTCCGTTCACTCCTAAAAAATACAACAGGCGACAATAATGTATCACTCAGTAATGGTGCTCTAGAGAACAATGCATCGGGCAGTCACAATATCGCTATCGGAAGTTGGTCTTTACAAAAAAACGAAATCGGTGAAGAAAATATTGGAATTGGTCGTTCTGCAGGGCAATTTTCTACCGGAAGCAACAATGTTTTTCTTGGTGCAGCTGCGGGGAGAAGTATAAATACAGGTGATTTTAACTTATTTATTGGCTATTATACCGGTCATTTTTTGAATGAAGGATCGGAAAATATTTTCATAGGATCTAAAGCGGGGTATTCCGCTACAACAGGTACTAAAAACTTGTATCTAGGGAATAGTTCAGGCGTGATTAATGGCTCTAATAATATTGCTATTGGTGAGTTTGCTGGTGGAAATTCAGGAAATGGCAATATATTGTTGGGAAATAACTCGAAAATAAATCCAGGTTTTCAAGTAAATCCTCTTAATCACAACATACTCAATATCGGAAATGTTATTTTCGGTTACCACATGAACCGCAAAAGTAGTTCTGATGATGCGACAGCCAGATCGGGTATGATTGGAATTAATACAGTTGTTCCCAGAGCAGCGCTTGAGATCAATAGCGAAATTAAAGATGTTTCAGGCTTGCGTTTTACCAACTTAAAAAGCACATTCAACCCCACCGCTTTGCCAGCTACCAATAAGTTTTTAACCGTAAATCAGGATGGAGATGTAGTCTTGCAATTCACCGATAATGCTACCACTACAAACGCATTAACATCCAACCAAAATACAATGACATCCAATGTTAATGGAATAATGTCCAATGCTCCAATTGTCAATACGGTGTCAAATAGTTTCAATGCCAACAATCAACTAATTACTACCGTGAATGGAATTACCAGTGACCCAATTACTATTCCAATTCCAAATTTTACTGAAATTGACGGCAGTACAACCAACGAATTGCAAACCCTTACGCAAAGTGGAAATACCATCACGCTTTCTAACGGCGGCGGCTCGTTTACGCTTCCTACGTTTACCGATACCGATAGTCAATCGTTAACCTTATCAGGAAACAATCTTTCAATTTCGAACGGGAATACAGTGGTTTTACCTACTACTAATGTTGTGGCTGGAACCAATGTGACTGTTACAGGAAATGGTTCTGCCACCACACCGTATCAAATTTCAGCTCAAGATGACGACGAGCAAACGCTTTCATTAGTAGGAAATAATTTGTCTATATCTAATGGAAATTCCGTTCTTCTTCCCACCTTTACAGAAATCGACGGCAGTACAACCAACGAATTACAAACCCTCACGCAAAGTGGAAATACCATCACGCTTTCTAACGGCGGCGGTTCGTTTACGCTTCCTACTTTTACCGATACCGATAGTCAATCGTTAACGTTAAATGGAAATCATTTGTCCATTTCGAATGGAAATTCGGTAGTATTGCCAATTACCAATGTTATAGCTGGTACCAATGTAACAGTTATAGGGAATGGTTCTAGTACAACACCGTATCAAATTTCAGCCCAAGATGACGATGAGCAAACGCTTTCATTAGTAGGAAATAATTTGTCTATATCCAATGGAAATTCCGTTGTTCTTCCCACTTTTACAGAAATCGACGGCAGTACAACCAACGAATTGCAAACCCTTACGCAAAGTGGAAATACCATCACGCTTTCTAA
>CAZAJH010000050.1:0-2571 GCA_964485385.1 uncultured Flavobacterium sp. | reverse complement strand
TTTGTCACAGGAACAGGAACAACAGCGAATCCATTCGTAATTGCTTCCAATGATACCAGTCTTTACAGTGCCAATGGTTCGATAAATCCGGCCACTACCACCAACAACAACCGTATTGTTAACATGAATAACCGAAATATTTGGTTCAATACCTTGACAAGTTCATCCAATGGTAAAATCTACATTGGTTCAACACCCAATTACCCCAGCTCTACAGGTGATTATAAATTATTTGTTGAAGGAGGAATTTTGACCGAAAAAGTCAAAGTAGCACTGCGATCTACAGCCAATTGGGCCGATTATGTTTTTGAAGAAAACTACCCATTGATGCCTTTGACCGAAGTTGAAAAATACATCAACAAGAACAAGCACTTGCCGGGGATTGATTCGGCTGAAGCTTTACATCAAAATGGAATCGACGTGGTGGAAATGCAGTCCAAACAAATGGAAAAAATTGAGGAGTTGACCTTGTATATCATCAGCCAAAATAAAGCCATTGAAGCTCAAAATAATGAGATCGAAGAACTGAAGTTACAAGTAAAAGCATTAATCGAAAAAACAAAGTAGTATGTTTAAAACGATACAAATAATAGTAATTTGTAGTTTTTGTTTTTGCTCCAATGCGGTTGTAGCGCAGCTCAACGAATACATTGAATCGGAGAACAATCGCATTTTAATTTCGCAAAAGACAGAAATTGAAATTGAGCAATTTGTGAGACAAAATTTCAATAATTACAAATTATCCAAAGAAAATACAGCTCATATTATTCAGCACCTCAGAGAAGAGGAGCATTTCACCGATGCTGAACTTGAGCAAGCAATGATTAATGCCAAAAAACACGAACTAAGAAAATTGTTTTTTGCCAAAAATCCAGACAAAAAGGAAAGTTACATTGCTCAGGCTATTCCACTATCTGTTACAGAATTGTGTGCCAATGGCGATTTTGAGTCAGGAACCGCAGGTTATTCTTTTTGGTCTGATATGCACCCTCAACCCCAATCGGGTTCTAATTTCTTCATGTCTTGTGCTACGCCTACAGCCCAAACCGCTACAAACGTAATGACACCCACAACCAATAATTTTAATTCTCGGGTGACTGTAATCAATAGTGCGGCAGGCGGCTACCAACAGTATGATCCAGTTTTAGCCGGATTAGGTGTCAATGTTCCAACTTTGAATACCAATGGTGGTAATCGTTGCATAAAACTGAATAATCAAGGCGGATTTGGTTCGTCGGATTTATCTACGATGTCTCGCTCATTTACAACGATAAATGAACCTACTATCGATTTTAATTTTTCGTTGGTCATGGACAATAAACCGCAACACGGACAAGACATTCAACCGTATTTTCGAGTAAGAGCCTACGACCAAAACAATAATGTGGTAGACGAAATTTGCATCATTGCCAATCCCGAAAATTGCTTGTTTAATATCATTTACGTGAATGATGAACGACGCGTGTTATATACAGGTTGGATTTGCGCCCGCCTCAATGTAGGTGAAATTTTAAATCAACCTGGCAGGATAGAGTTTAGCGTTAGTGATTGTCAACCTTCGGCTCATTTTGGAACTGTTTATATTGACAACATTTGTGGCTTGGTTTGTGCTACACCACAACTGGGAGCACTGAATATCAATCCCGAACAATTCAATTGCCCCGACATTTACAACAATACTCCTTTGCAAGTTTGTGGAACCTATCAACCGCCTGTTAATGCTACGTTGAGTAGTTTGGTACTGGATATTGTTCAAAATGGGAATGTGGTAGGAACCATTAGTGCACCGTCTCAATTAACACCCACCACATTTTGTTTTACCGTATCACCCGGATTATTTGGTACTAATCCTTCTGGTGATTTTGAGTTTCAAGTACATGCCAATTTTTCTACTAATTGTCCGGCTGGAACTTTTATTTACGAAATTTCCGATTACTCGTCTAGTATTGGTCCTGATGTTACTTTTATTAATTGTTGTACCCCAACACTCACCCTAACTTCGCCAACAGACGATACCAACAATCTAGCGCCGTTGATTGTCAAACAGCGTGAGCGATCCGATTGGATTAAGGCGTCCAATTTGATTGAAGTGGGCGATAATGCCGTGTCAAATGGTGTGGTCTATCATGCAGAAAATTACGTTGAACTCAATCCTGGTTTTGAAGCGGTTCTAGGAGCTCAGTTTGCAGCATATCCAGAAGGATGTACTGAAAACTTCTTGTACCGTGAACCCAACGAAACTACTAGTGCCAGTCAGCCAGTCAATTTTGAGATTGATACCATTAATTTGATTGCATTAGTAGGAAGTTTTGCTATCGTTCCTAATCCGTCAAATTCTTTCATTGAAGTGATAATGAAAGGAGAAAAATTCAATAAAGTGGAGATTTTCTCCATTGATGGAAAAATGGTTTATAGTAAATGGTATGAAACAACCGATAAAGTTCAAATTGACATTAGCGATTACAAAGAAGGAGTTTACATTGTTAATTTAACCTCCGAAAAAGGGCAATCGTTATCCGAAAAGTTAGTTAAAAATTAGATTCAAGTAGTTAGTTAAAAGAAAAGCTTCTC